>NZ_SCMM01000005.1:0-117962 GCF_005503345.1 Ramlibacter sp. 2FC | reverse complement strand
AGGATGGTCTTGGCGCCCGCGGCGATCATGTTCTCCATGGCCGTGACCTGGCCGGCGTTGTCGCCGTCGGACTTGCCCGCGCCGGTCAGCAGCTTGGCGCCCTGGGCCTTGGCTGCGGTGGCCGCGCCTTCCTTCATCTTGACGAAGAAGGGGTTGGTCTCGGTCTTGGTGATCAGGCCGATCACCGGCTCGCCGGCGGCGAAGCTGGCCGAGGCGGCCAGGGCCAGGGTGGACAGGATCAGCTGGGGGGCAAGGGATTTCTTCATCTATCGGTCTCCTCGAAGGTGGGCATTGCGCCGGAGCTGTTCCGGGAAGTCCCCGGTGCGACAGTGGTCTGGCGTGAGCCGACTGTAGCCCCTCTTCCATTATTAAATCAAGTTGTTTTAATTATGGAAAACCCTGAATCCAGGCATGCGGGTTCTGGGATCCGCGGGGCGACGAGGACGAAAAAAGCCCGCCGGGGCGCGAGGCCGCGGCGGGCTTCAGGGACAGTTGCGCGGTGCCGAGGCTCAGGCCGCCCGTTGCGCGGCCTGCGGCTGGCGCCAGGCCGCCGTCAGCGCGTCCCATTTCTGGCGCGCAGCGGCCAGGTGGCGCGCCTTCACATGGCCGAAGCCGCGGATCTGCTCGGGGATGCGCGCGATCTCCAGCGCCAGCGCGTGGTTGCCGGCGGACAGCTGGGGCAGCAGCTCGTCGATGCTGGCCTGGTATTCGGCGATCAGGGCGCGCTCGGTGCGGCGCTCCTCGGTACGGCCGAAGGGGTCCAGCGGCGTGCCGCGCAGGCCCTTGAGCCGCGCCAGCAGGCGGAAGCCCGTCAGCATGGCGGGACCGTAGCGGCGCTTTTGCGGCACGCCCTGCTCGTCCTTGCGCGCCAGCAGCGGCGGCGCGAGGTGGTAGGCAAGCTTGTAGTCGCCCTCGAACTGCTCCTTGACCTTGGCCAGGAAGCTGCCGTCGCTGTGCAGGCGGGCCACCTCGTACTCGTCCTTATAGGCCATGAGCTTGAACAGGTAGCGCGCCACCGACTCGGCCAGAGCGGTCTTGCCTGGCGCGCCCGGTGCGCCATCGAACACCCGCGCCTCGGCCGCACGCACCTTCTCGACGAAGGCGCGGTAGCGCGCGGCATAGGCGGCGTTCTGGTAGCCGGTCAGGAACTCGACGCGGCGCGCCACCAGGCTGTCCAGGGTCTCGCGCTTCTTGAACTGGATCACCTGCACGCTGCCTTGGTTCGACAGCAGCTGCTCCACGGCGGCGGGGTCCTGCGCGGCGCGGCGGCCCCATTCGAAGGCGGCCTTGTTGTTGTCGACGGCCACGGCGTTGAGCTCGATGGCGCGCAGCAGGGCTTCGCGGCCCAGCGGGATCCAGCCCTTCTGCCAGGCGTAGCCGAGGATCATGGGATTGACGTAAATGGTGTCGCCCATCATACGGCTGGCCAGGGCGTCGGCGTCGAACAGGCCCAGGCCCGGCTCGCCCACGGCGCGCGCGACGTCGGCCACGCAGCGCTCGGCCGGGTTCTGCCAGTCGGCGTTGCGCACGAAGGCCGCGGTGGGCGTGCTGGCGCTGTTGAGCGCCACATGGGTGCGGCCCTCGCGCATGCGCACCAGGGTCTCGGAGCCGGCGGTGACGATGGGGTCGCAGCCCAGGATCAGGTCGGCCGCAGCCGTGCCCACGCGGGTGGTGCGGATCTCGTCCTGGTGGCGCGCGATCAGCACATGGCTCCAGGTCGCGCCGCCCTTTTGCGCCAGGCCCGCCGCGTCCTGGGTGACGATGCCCTTGCCTTCCAGGTGGGCTGCCACGCCCAGCAGCTGGCCGATGGTGATGACGCCGGTGCCGCCCACGCCCGCGACCACGATGCCCCAGGTGCCGCCGTCCAGCACCGGCAGGACCGGATCGGGCAGCGCTTCGCCCGCGTAGGGCGAGACCGCCTGCGCCTTGGACTTGGCCTTGAGCTGGCCGCCCTCCACCGTGACGAAGCTGGGGCAGAAGCCCTTGGTGCAGGAGTAGTCCTTGTTGCAGCTGCTCTGGTTGATCTGGCGCTTGCGGCCGAACTCGGTCTCCAGCGGCTCCACGCTCAGGCAGTTGGACTGCACGCTGCAGTCGCCACAGCCCTCGCAGACCAGCTCGTTGATGACCACGCGCTTGGCCGGGTCGACCAGGGTGCCGCGCTTGCGGCGGCGGCGCTTCTCGGTGGCGCAGGTCTGGTCGTAGATGATCACCGTGGTGCCGGGGATCTCGCGGAACTCGCGCTGCACGGCGTCGAGCCGGTCGCGGTGCAGGATGGCGATGCCCTCGGGCAGGCCCTTGACGGCCTCGTACTTCTCGGGCTCGTCGGTCACGATGGTGATCTTGGCGGCGCCCTCGGCGCGCATGCTCTGCGCGATCTGCAGCACCGAATGGCCTTCGGGCCGCTCGCCCACCTGCTGGCCGCCGGTCATGGCCACGGCGTCGTTGTAGAGGATCTTGTAGGTGATGTTGACGCCGGCCGCGATGCTCTGGCGCACCGCGAGCAGGCCGCTGTGGAAATAGGTGCCGTCGCCGAGGTTGGCGAACACATGCTTCTCGTTGGAGAACGGCTGCTGGCCGACCCAGGGCACGCCCTCGCCGCCCATCTGGGTGAAGCCAATGGTCTCGCGGTCCATCCAGGTGGCCATGAAGTGGCAGCCTATGCCGGCCATGGCGCGCGAGCCCTCGGGCACGCGGGTGCTGGTGTTGTGCGGGCAGCCCGAGCAGAACCAGGGCATGCGGTCGGCGCCGGCCTGGCCGCCGAGCTTGAGCGTCTCCATGGCGCGCTCCTTGGCCTCGAGGATGGCGAGCTGGGCGTCGATGCGCGCGCCCATTTCGGCGTCCACGCCCAGCTTCTTCAGGCGCTGGGCGATGGCACGCGCGATCATGGCCGGCGAGAGGTCGGCGTTGGCGCGCAGCAGCTCGTTGGCCGAGGGGTTGGGCATGGACCATTCGCCGCCCGAGAAATCGCCCTCGATCTCGTTGAACTTGCCCAGCACGTTGGGCCGCACGTCGGCGCGCCAGTTGTAGAGCTCTTCCTTGAGCTGGTACTCGATGACCTGGCGCTTTTCCTCGACCACCAGGATCTCGCGCAGGCCGGTCGCGAACTCGCGCGTGATCTGCGCCTCCAGCGGCCAGACCACGGCGACCTTGTGCAGGCGGATGCCGAGCTGGCGGCAGGCCTCGTCATGAAGGCCCAGGTCCAGCAGGGCCTGGCGCGTGTCGTTGTAGGCCTTGCCGCTGGCGATGATGCCGAAGCGGTCGTTCGGCCCCTCGATCACGTTGTGGTTCAGGCGGTTGGCGCGGATGTAGGCCAGGGCGGCGTACCACTTGTAGTGGAACAGCCGCTCCTCCTGCACCAGGGCGTGGTCGGGCCAGCGGATGTGCAGGCCGCCGGGCGGCATCTCGAAGTCGGTCGGCAGCTGGATGCGCACGCGCTCGGGGTCGATCTCGGCCGTGGCGCTGGACTCGACGATCTCCTGGATGGTCTTCATGCCGGCCCAGACGCCGGCGTAGCGGCTCATCGCGAAGGCGTGCAGGCCCAGGTCCAGGATCTCCTGCACCGTGGCCGGGAAGAACACCGGCAGGCCGCAGGCCTTGAAGATATGGTCGCTCTGGTGCGCGGCCGTGGAGCTCTTGGAGATATGGTCGTCGCCGGCCACCGCGATCACGCCGCCCCAGGGGGTGGTGCCGGCCATGTTGGCGTGCTTGAACACGTCGGAGCAGCGGTCCACGCCCGGGCCCTTGCCGTACCAGATGCCGAACACGCCGTCGAACTTGTTGCTGCCCGGCGGGGCGAAGCCCAGCTGCTGCGTGCCCCACAGCGCGGTGGCGGCCAGTTCCTCGTTGACGCCGGGCTGGAACACGATGTTCTGTGCCTTGAGGTACTTGGCGGCCTTCTGCAGCGCCTGGTCGTAGCCGCCCAGCGGCGAGCCGCGGTAGCCGCTGACGAAGCCGGCCGTGTTCTTGCCCGCAAGCTGGTCGCGCTGGCGCTGCAGCATGGGCAGCTTGACCAGGGCCTGGACCCCGCTCATGAAGGCGCGCCCATGCTCGAGGCGGTATTTGTCGTCGAGCGTGACGGTCTCCAGCGCTTGGCGGATGTGCTCGGGCAGCGGTGCGTTCATGGGGGTCCTTGTCTCGGGGAATGCAGGACAGTGTATGCGTGGCGTCCTGATATGTCTTTGCTTTCTTTGCCCGTATTTGGCTATGATGCGAAAGATTCTTTCTGTATTTCGACATTCATGGAAACACTGGACAAGTTCGACCTGGCCATACTGCACGAGTTGCAGGCCGACGGGCGCCTGAGCAATGCCGAGCTTGCGCAGCGCGTGGGCCTGTCGGCCGCGCCCTGCTGGCGGCGCGTGCGCGCGCTCGAGGAAGGCGGCTACATCAAGGGCTACCGCGCCGAGATCGACCGCCACAAGATCGGCCTGGGCGTGCTGGCCTTCGTGCGCCTGGACGCTGCGCGCAACAGCGGCGAGGTGCTGCACGAGCTCGAGGACGCGATACGCGGCATCCCCGAGGTGATCTCCTGCCACTACATCAGCGGCACCGGCACCTTCGAGCTGCAGGTGGTCAGCCGCGACCTCAACAGCTTCAGCCAGTTCGCGCGCGAGGTGCTGATCAACCTGCCCAACGTGAAGGACCTGCACACCAGCTTCTCGCTGGGCGAGGTCAAGGCCAGCAGCGCCCTGCCGCTGGGGCATCTGGGGCGGCGCGCCGGGCCCGCCTGAAGGTCACCCTGAATACATACAAAATTGACCAGAATAGGTGTTTATCCTAGCCAAACAACGCAAGAAAATACCAACAACGTCCAAACAAGTATCAGTTCCACACGAGAGGATAGGTATCTTTCCAAGTGTCGATATCGAGCGCAAGAAAGCATGGAACGGCGCCTTCGACTTCAACTTACAGGAGACCTCTCGATGAAACTGAAATCCCGTCTTGCCGTGGCCGCCGCCATGGCCCTGTCGCTGTGCGGCGCCTCCCAGGCAGCGACCGAACTCGTGATCGCGACCGTGAACAACGGCCACATGATCGAGATGCAGAAGCTCGGCAAGCACTTCGAACAGGCCAACCCGGACATCAAGCTCAAGTGGGTCACGCTCGAGGAAGGCGTGCTGCGCCAGCGCGTCACGACCGACATCGCGACCAAGGGCGGCCAGTTCGACGTCATGACCATAGGCATGTACGAGACCCCGATCTGGGGCAAGAAGGGCTGGCTGCAGGAGGTCAAGACCGACGCGGCCTACGACGTGGACGACCTGCTTCCCGCCATGCGCAACGGCCTGTCGGTGGACGGCAAGCTGTACGCCGTGCCGTTCTATGGCGAAAGCTCGATGCTGATGTACCGCAAGGACCTGGCGGACAAGGCCGGCGTCAAGGTCGCCGACAAGCCGACCTGGCCCGAGATCAAGGACCTGGCCGCCAAGATCCACGACCCCAGGAACGGTGTCTACGGCATCTGCCTGCGCGGCAAGCCGGGCTGGGGCGACAACATGGCCTTCCTGTCCACCCTGGTCAACACGCACGGCGGCCAGTGGTTCGACATGAGCTGGAAACCGCAGCTCGAGTCCAAGCCCTGGAAGGACGCGATCCATTTCTACGTGGACCTGCTCAAGAACTACGGCCCGCCCGGCTCCTCGGCCAACAGCTTCAACGAAATCCTGGCGCTGTACAACGAAGGCAAGTGCGGCATGTGGATCGACGCCACCATCGCGGCCTCGTTCATCACCGATCCCAAGCAGTCCAAGGTGGCCGACAAGGTGGCGTTCGCGCAGGCCCCGACCATGGTGACCCCCAAGGGCGCCAACTGGCTGTGGGCCTGGTCGCTGGCCATTCCAGCGGGCTCCCAGAAGGTGGATGCGGCGCGCAAGTTCGTGAGCTGGGCCACGTCCAAGGAATACATCCAGTTGGTCGCAAAGACCAATGGCTGGGCCGCGGTGCCGACCGGCACGCGCAAGAGCACCTACGCCTCGCCCGAGTTCCAGAAGGCCGCCAAGTTCGCCGCCGCCGAAAAAGCCGCCATCGATTCGGCCAACCCGAACGACAGCACACTGCCCAAGTCGCCCTACGTGGGCGTGCAGTTCGCGGCCATCCCCGAGTTCCAGGCCATCGGCATCGCCGTGGGCCAGCAGATGAGCGCGGCGCTGGCGGGCAAGACCACGGTGGACGCGGCGCTCAAGACCGCGCAGTCCGCGGTCGAACGCGAGATGAAGAAAGCCGGTTACTACAAGTGACCGCCCGTTCCGGTGCGCCGCAGCCTGCGGGCCGCGGCGCACCGGAATCCGCCCCCACGCCTGCTGAAGAAGCCACGCCCATGAATCGCCTGCTTCCCCGCTTGCTGCTCACCCCAGCCGTACTGACCCTGTTCCTGTGGATGATCGTTCCACTGGTGATGACGATCTACTTTTCCGTCATCCGCTTCAACCTGATGCAGCCCGAGCAGAGCGGCTTCATCGGGCTGGAGAACTTCGAATACTTCATCACCGACCCCTCGTTCGGCGTGGCGGTGGCGAACACCCTGCTGCTGCTGGGCAGCGTGATCCTGATCACGGTGCTGCTGGGCATCGCCATCGCGCTGCTGATCGACGCGCCGTTTCCCGGCCGCGGCCTGGTGCGCCTGCTGCTGATCTCGCCCTTCTTCGTCATGCCCACGGTCAATGCGCTGCTGTGGAAGCACATGATGATGAACCCCATTTACGGCGTGCTGGCGCAGGTCTGGCTGTTCTTCGGCGCGCAGCCGGTGGACTGGCTGACCGACTTTCCGCTGCTGTCGGTCATCATCATGGTGGCCTGGCAATGGCTGCCATTTGCCACGCTGATCTTCATGACCGCGCTGCAGAGCATGAACCGCGAGCAGCTCGAGGCGGCGCGCATGGACGGCGCCAACTACCTGCAGCAGCTGCGCTACCTCTACATCCCCCACCTGGGCCGCTCGGTGGCCGTGGTGGTCATGATCGAGCTGATCTTCCTGCTCAGCGTGTTCGCCGAGATCTTCACCACCACGGGCGGCGGCCCGGGCGATGCGAGCACCAACGTCGCGTTCCTGATCTTCAAGCAGGCGCTGCTGAACTTCGATGCCGGCGTGGCCTCGGCCGGGGCGCTGTTCGCCGTCGTGCTGGCCAACATCGCCGCCGTGTTCCTGATCCGCATGGTCGGCAAGAACCTCGAAAAGTGAGCCTTTCATGACCCCCTCCCACACCCTTTTGCTGCTGCACTGCCTGCGCACGCTGCTCGCCTGGAGCGTCGCCCTGCTGCTGTTCGCGCCGCTCGGCTGGCTGGTGCTGACCGCCTTCAAGACCGAGCTGCAGGCGATCGCCGTGCCGCCGCAGCTGTTCTTCACGCCGACGCTGGAGAACTTCCTCGTCGTCGAGGAGCGCAGCGACTACCTGCTCTATGCCAAGAACTCGCTGATCACCAGCGTCAGCTCCACGCTGCTGGGCCTGGCCCTGGCCTTCCCGGCCGCTTACTCCATGGCCTTCTACAAGAGCAAGCACACCAAAGACATCCTGATGTGGATGCTGTCGACGAAGATGATGCCGGCGGTCGGCGCGCTGGTGCCGATCTACGTGCTGGCGCAGCACTCGGGCCTGCTCGACACCCGCACCGGCCTGGTGATCGTCTTCACCCTCAGCAACTTGCCGATCATGGTGTGGATGCTCTATTCCTACCTCAAGGAAATCCCGCACGAAATCCTGGAGGCCTCGCGCATGGACGGCGCCAGCCTGTGGCAGGAGTTCCGCATGGTGCTGCTGCCCCTGACGCTGGGCGGCATCGCCTCCACCGGGCTGCTGTGCCTGGTGCTGAGCTGGAACGAGGCCTTCTGGTCGCTCAACCTGAGTGCCGCCAAGGCTGGCACGCTGGCCACGCTGATCGCCTCGTACTCGAGCCCCGAAGGCCTGTTCTGGGCCAAATTGTCGGCCGCCTCGTTCATGGCGATCGCACCCATCGTGGTGTTCGGCTGGTTCAGCCAGAAACAACTGGTGCAAGGTCTGACCTTCGGCGCCGTCAAGTGAAACAAACCGGAGACTCTTCCATGGCTTACCTCAAGCTGCGCGGCATCGAGAAACTGTTCGGCGAGCACCGCGTCATCAAAGGCATAGACCTCGACATCCAACAAGGCGAGTTCGTGGTGTTCGTCGGCCCCTCGGGCTGCGGCAAGTCCACGCTGCTGCGCCTGATCGCCGGACTCGAGACCATAGACGGCGGCGCGCTGCAGCTGGACGGCCGCGACATCACCCACCTGGCGTCGAGCAAGCGGGATCTGGCCATGGTGTTCCAGAGCTACGCGCTGTACCCGCACATGAGCGTGTTCGAGAACATGAGCTTTGCGCTCAAGCTGGCGCGCGTCGACGAGGCGGTGATTCGCGAGAAGGTCGCACGCGCGGCCCAGATCCTGAACCTGACGGCCTATCTGGAACGCACGCCCAAGGAGCTTTCGGGTGGCCAGCGCCAGCGCGTGGCGATCGGGCGCGCCATCGTGCGCGCCCCCAAGGTCTTCCTGTTCGACGAGCCGCTGTCCAACCTCGACGCCGCGCTGCGCGGCCAGACCCGCATCGAGATCGCCAAGCTGCACCGTGAGCTGGGCGCCACCACCATCTACGTCACCCACGACCAGGTCGAGGCGATGACGCTGGCCGATCGCGTGGTGGTGCTGCGCGACGGCCAGATCGAGCAGGTGGGCTCGCCGCTGGAGCTGTACGACCGCCCGGCCAACCAGTTCGTGGCGCAGTTCATCGGCACGCCGCAGATGAACGTGGTGGCAGCCGACGCACTGCCCGCCCTCAAGGCGGTCTGCGACCAGGCCGTGCCGGCCGGCGGATTCATCGGCCTGCGCCCGGAAAACGTCATGCTGCAGCCCGCCGGCCAGGGCCTGCTGCAGGGCAAGGTCGAACTGGTCGAGGCGCTGGGCGCCGAAACGCTGATCTATGTCAGCACGGCCGACGGGGCGCAACTGGTCGCGCGCCAGAACACGCGCACCCCGCTGCATGCGGGCGACAGCGTGGGCCTGCAGATCGACGCCGACGCCGCCCACCTGTTTGACGCCCGGGGGCGCATCACGCGCACCGGCCAGGCCCATCCCGCATGAACGACATGAGCACTGCATCCTCATCCCGGCTGACCATGCTCCACCTGGGGCTGGGCTCCTTCCACCGCGCGCACCAGGCGGTCTACATGCACCAGCTGCAGCAAGCCGGCGACCGGCGCTGGGCACTGGCGGGCGGCAACATCCGCCCCGACATGGCCGAAACCATAGCCGCGCTGATCGCCCAGCACGGCGCCTACACGCTGGAGACCGTGACGCCGCAAGGCGAGCGCAGTTACGCCCGCATCACCTCGATCGAGACCGTGGTGCCCTACGACCCGGCGCTGAGCGGCCTGATCCGCATCGGCACCGACGACCGCACCCGCATCATCTCCTTCACCGTCACCGAGGCCGGCTACTACCTGGACGCCCAGAACCGGCTCGACCTTGGACAGGCCGAGCTCGGCGCCGACCTCGAAGCCCTGCGCCAAGGCCGACCGGGCAGCACCCTCTACGGCGCCCTCACCGCCATCCTGCGCGCGCGCAAGCAGGCCGGCGCCGGCCCGGTCACGCTGCTCAACTGCGACAACCTGCGTCACAACGGGGACCGCTCGCGCAGCGGCCTGCTGCAGTTCATCGAATTGCTCGGCGACACCGGGCTGCTGGATTGGGTGCAGGCCCACACCAGCAGCCCCAACGCCATGGTCGACCGCATCACGCCGCGCCCCACGCCCGCGGTGCGCGAGCGCGTGAAGGCCGCCACCTGGGTGGACGACGCGGCCGCGCTGATGGGCGAGAGCTTCATCCAGTGGGTGATCGAAGACCGCTTCGTCGCGGGCCGACCGACCTGGGAGAGCGTGGGCGTGGAAATGGTCGATTCGGTGCAGGCGCACGAGGAAGCCAAGATCCGGCTGCTCAACGCCACCCACAGCTGCATCGCCTGGGCCGGCACGCTGGCCGGCTACACCTTCATCCACGAAGGCACGCAGGACCCTGCGATCCGCCGCCTCGCCTATGACTACGTGACCGACGACACCATCCCGGTGCTCAGTCCCAGCCCCATCGACCTGGCGCGCTACCGCGACGTGGTGCTCGAGCGCTTCGGCAACCCGGCCATCGCCGACACCAACCAGCGCGTGGCGATGGACGGCTTCTCCAAGATTCCCGGCTTCGTCGCGCCCACCCTCCGCGAGCGCCTGGCGCGCGGCGAGTCGATTGCCAGCGTGGCCATGCTGCCGGCACTGTTTCTCGCCTACCTGCAGCGCTGGCACGCTGGCCAGATCGCCTACAGCTACCAGGACCAGGCCATGAACCCGGCCGTGGCCCATGCCATCTGCGAAGCCGCCGACCCGGTGGCCGCCTTCTGCGCCGATGCGACGCTGTGGGGCGGCCTGGCAGGCGACGAGCGCCTGGTGCGCGCGCTGCGCACCGCCTACCAACGTGTGACCCTATTCATCAAGGAGCATCAAAAATGAGTTCTCGTCTGCAAGACAAGCATGCGCTGCTGACCGGCGCCGCCGGCGGCATCGGCCTGGCCGTGGCTGCCGCCTACCTGGAACAGGGCTCGCGCTGCACCGTGGCCGACATCGGCGCGCAGCCCACGCCCGAGCTCGCCGCGCTGCTGGACAGCCATCCGGACCGGTTGCAGTACCTGCCCACCGACGTGACGCAGATGGCGCAGATCGATGCGCTGATCGACGCCGCCACCCAGCGCTTCGGGCCGATCAGCACGCTGTTCAACAACGCCGCCCTGTTCGACATGGCGCCGCTGCTGGAAAGCCATGAGGCCATGTACGACAAGCTGTTCGCGGTGAACGTCAAGGGCGCGTTCTTCGTGATGCAGAAGGTGCTGGCGCACATGGTGGCGCACGGGGCCAAAGGCTGCGCCGTGGTCAACATGGCCTCGCAGGCCGGTCGGCGCGGCGAGGCCCTGGTGTCGCACTACTGCGCGAGCAAGGCCGCCGTCATCAGCTACACCCAGAGCGCGGCGCTGGCCATGGCGCCGCACAAGATCCGCGTCAACGCCATTTCGCCGGGCGTGATCGCCACGCCGATGTGGCAGCATGTGGACGCGCTGTTCGCCAAGTACGAGAACCTGCCGCTGGGCGAGAAGAAAAAGCGGGTGGGCGAGGCCGTGCCCCTGGGCTACATGGGCGACCCCACCGACATCTGCGGCGCCGCGATATTCCTAGCCAGCGACGAGGCTTCCTACGTCACGGCGCAGACGCTCAACGTCGACGGCGGTAACGTCATGTCCTGAACCTCACTGCCTGCCGCTGCGCCATGCCCGCCAAACCGCGTCAACTCAAGCCCGAGCTCGAACACGACTACAGCCGTCCGACCGAGCTGGGCTATGAGTCGCCCGACGAGGTCGGCTTCATCCGCTGCATGGCGCACGGTTTCCCGACGCCCCTGGCCCGCTGGCACCACCACGACGAGTACGAGCTGCACCTGATCACGGCCACCTCGGGCAAGGTGTTCGTGGGCGACTGGATCGGCCAGTTCCAGCCGGGGCAACTGGTATTGACCGGGCCGCGCCTGCCGCACAACTGGGTCAGCATGGACCTGCCCGAAGGCGGCGTGCCCGAGCGCGACCTGGTGATCCAGTTCAGCCACGGGCCCATCGAGGCCGGCAGCGAACATATCCCGGAGCTGCGCGAAGTGCTGCCGCTGCTGGAGCGCGCCAAACACGGCATCGAGTTCTTCGGCCTCCATGCCCAGGCCCTGACGCACTGGCGGCGCGTCAAGTCCGGCCACGGCCTTGCGCGCTTCGCGGCGCTCTGCGAATTCCTCGCCGAGCTGGCGCGATGCACCGACTACCGGCTGCTGTCGAACGCCCAGCTGCAATGCGTGGACGACGACGATCAGACCGCCCAGATCAATGCCATCGTCAGCCGCATCACGGAAAGCCTCGGCGAGCCGCTGTCGGCGGCCGACCTGGCCCAGCAGCTCGGCATGAGCGAAAGCCGCTTCTCGCGCTTCTTCCGCCGCGCCACCGGCAACACCTTCACCGATTTCGTCAACCATGTGCGGGTCAACCGCGCCTGCCAGCTGCTGATGGAGTCGGACCGCTACATCACGCAGATCGGCTATGAGGTCGGCTTCAACAACATCGCCAACTTCAACCGTCGCTTCCTCGACATCAAGGGCATGACGCCCAGCGAGTACCGCCGTCAGGCGGCCAATCGCTTCGAAGG
The DNA here is from genome assembly GCF_005503345.1 of Ramlibacter sp. 2FC. NCBI lineage: Bacteria > Pseudomonadati > Pseudomonadota > Betaproteobacteria > Burkholderiales > Comamonadaceae > Ramlibacter > Ramlibacter sp. 2FC. The sequence goes on along the minus strand of NZ_SCMM01000005.1, from coordinate 105,740 downwards.
CAAGAGCTGAAAACATGTACCTCGGCATCGACCTGGGCACCTCGGGCCTCAAGCTCCTGCTGCTCGACACGCAGCACCGGGTGCAGGCCAGCGCCGACGCCCCACTGAGCCTGCAGCGCCCCCATCCGGGCTGGAGCGAGCAGCATCCCCAGGACTGGTGGCAGGCGCTCGAGCGTGCCGTGGCGCAGCTGCGCGCCGACGCGCCCCAGGCCTGGCGCCAGGTGCGCGCCATCGGCCTGTCGGGCCAGATGCACGGCGCCGTCGTGCTGGACGCTCAGGACCGGGTGCTCAGGCCCGCCATCCTCTGGAACGACGGGCGCTCGGAACCGCAATGCCTGGAGCTGGAGCAGCGCCGACCAGACTCGCACCGCATCACCGGCAACCTCGCCATGCCGGGCTTCACCGCCCCCAAGCTGCTGTGGCTGCGCGAGCACGAGGCCGCGCTGTTCGCGCAGATCCGCCGGGTGCTGCTGCCCAAGGACTGGCTGCGCCTGCAGCTCACCGGCGAGGCCGTGAGCGACATGTCCGACGCCTCAGGCACGCTGTGGCTCGACGTCGGCCAGCGCCGCTGGAGCGAGCCCATGCTCGAGGCCTGGCCCAGATGCCGCGCCTGGTCGAGGGCAGCGCCGCCGGCGGCCGGCTGCGCCCGGCCCTGGCCGCGCAATGGGGGCTGGACGCGACGGTGCTGGTGGCCGGCGGCGGCGGCGACAACGCGGCCAGCGCGGTCGGCGTCGGCGCGGCGCGCGCGGGCCAGGGCTTCGTCTCGCTCGGCACCTCGGGCGTGGTGTTCCTGGTCAGCGACGCCTTCGAGCCTGCGCCCGAGCAGGCCGTGCATGCCTTCGCCCACGCCCTGCCCGGACGCTGGCACCAGATGGCGGTCATGCTCAGCGCCGCCAGCGCCTTCGACTGGGGCGCCCGGCTGACCGGCAGTGCGGGTGCCGCACCGCTGGCGCAGCAGGTAGCGGCGCTGACGCCGGCGCAGCGCGCACGCGCCCCGCTGTTCCTGCCCTACCTGAGTGGCGAGCGCACGCCGCACAACAATCCGCAGGCCAGCGGCGTGTTCGTCGGCCTGCGCGCCGATCACGCGGCCGCCGATCTCGGCTACGCCGTGATGGAGGGAGTGGGTTTCGGCCTCATGGACGGCCTGCGCGCCATGGGCCGGACCGCGCCGTCGGACATCCCGCTGGCGCTGGTCGGCGGCGGCGCGCGCAGCGACGCCTGGGCCCAGTTGCTGGCCAGCGGCCTGGCCTGCCCGCTGCACCGCCCGGCCGGCGCCCACGCAGCGGCGGCGCTGGGCGCGGCGCGCCTGGCCTGGCTGGCCGACGACGGCACCGAGGAACAGGTCTGCCGGCCCCTGCCGCTGGCCCAGGCCTTCGAGCCCGAGGCGGCCCTCGGCCAGTTGCTGGCCGAGCGCTACCCGCGCTTCAGGGCACTCTACCCGGCGCTGCAACCCTGGTTTTGAGCTCGCCTGTGCCCGGCGGCTTCAGCGCCCTGCCGCAGGGACATCTGGGGCGACGCACCGGGCCCTGAACTCGCAGGCGACGGCCCCTGTCATGCGGGCGTCACATGCTTGCGGCAAGCTGAGGCAAAAACGCGCGCCGAAGTGCCGCGACGAAGAACTGCCAGGGAGGACAGCGGGGCCGCAGGCCCCGCTTTTTTTGCGGCGGCTTCAGCGCTGCGCGACCGGCCTGGGCCACAGCACCCACAGCCTGAGCGGCTGCTTGAGCCGGCCGGCCAGGTCCCCGGCCTCGGCGCCCCAGCCGGCGAAATAGTCGGCACGCAGCGCGCCGACGATGGCGCTGCCGGTGTCCTGCGCCATGACCAGGCGCTGCAGGTTCAGCAGCGGGCCGCTGGAGGCCAGCCAGACCGGCGTGCCGTAGGGGATGCTTTCACGGTCCACCGCGATCGAGCGGCCGGGCGTCAGCGGCACGCCCTGGGCGCCGCGCGGGCCGAAGGCGGCGTCGAGCTCGGACATGGCCTCCTCGCGGAAGAACACCATGCGCGGGTTGCTCCACAGCAGCTCGTTGACGCGCTGCGGGTTCTGCGCGATCCAGGCCTTGATGCCCGGCCAGGAGGCGTCGCGCAGCGCGCCCTGGTCGAGCAGCCAGCGCCCCACGCTCTTGTAGGGCTGATCGTTGGTGGCGGCATAGGCCAGGCGCACCAGGCGCTGGCTGCCGTCGGCCTCGGTCACGCGCAGCCGGCCCGAGCCCTGGATCTGCAGCATCAGGGCGTCGACGGGATCCGCCAAGTAGGCGATCTCGCGGCCGCGCAGCGCGGCGCGCGCCTCGGGCAGGGTCTCGATCTCCTGGCGCGTGTACCAGGGCCGGCGCTGCGCCAGACTGGCCGGCGGCCGGTACAGCGGCACCTGAAAGCCGGGCCGCGGCCCGCGCGAGGCCTCCAGCAGCGGCTCGTAGTAGCCCGTCAGCAGGCCGTCGGCCGACGTGCCCTCGACGGGCTCGACGCGGTAGGGCTGCAGGCGCTGCACCAGCCAGGCGCGCTGCTCGTCGGCGCTCGCAATGCTCAGGCGCCGCACCTCGCCGCACAGCGAAGCGAGTGCAGCCGGGCCGGGCCGCTCGCAACTCTTGACCCAGGCGTTCCAGGCCTCGTGCAGCGCATCGGCCTCGAAGCCCGGCAACTCGGCCCAGCGCACCGGCACCCAGCGGCTCTTGGGCTGCTGCAAGGGTGGCGGCAGCGGCGCCAGCTCGTCAGGCGGCAGCGCGCCGGCCGTGACCCCGCGCTCGCCAGGGGCGGGCGCCGGCGTCAGGGCGCAGCCGGCCAGCGTTCCTACAATCAGCGCCAGGAAAAGCTGCCACAGGAGTCGGTTCATGGTCTTGATTTTGCTCGAAGCGCTGGGCGCCCTGCTGCTGCTGCTGCTGATCGTCTGGTGGACCATGTTCTCCGGGCGCCGCAAGGGCGAGCTGCCGGACGCGCACAAGGGCAAGGACGACGCGGGAACATGAGGCCCCGCCAGGGTCGCAGCGCTAAAGCTCGCGCAGCAGGTTGGCCAGTTCGACGGCGGACTTGACCTCCATCTTGTCGAACACGCGCGCGCGGTGCACCTCCACCGTGCGCACGCTGATGTCGAGCTGGTCGGCGATCAGCTTGTTGGGCAGGCCCTCGACCACCAGGCGCATGACGTCGCGCTCGCGCTCGGTCAGCTCGCCCAGGCGGGCCTGCAGGCCGGCCTTGCGCTGGCGCGCCTCCAGCCGCTGCTGCGAGGCGGCCAGGGCCTGCTCGATGCGGTCGACCAGGGCGTTGTCGGAGAACGGCTTCTCGCAGAAGTCGAAAGCGCCGCGCTTGACCGCGTCGACCGCGGTCGGCACGTCGGCGTGGCCGGACAGGAAGATCACTGGCCAGGCCTCGGCCAGGCCGCGCTCGACCAGCTTGTCGAACAGCGCCAGCCCGCTCTGCCCCGGCATGCGCACGTCCAGCAACAGGCAACCGGCCTGCCTGGGCAGGACCCCGCCGGCCAGGCCGCTCGCCGGGTCGGCCAGCATGCGCTCGAAGGCCTCGGCGCTGTCGTAGACCTCGCTGAGCAGGCGGCGCGAGCGCAGCAGCCAGGCCATGGCCTCGCGCACGCTGGCATCGTCGTCGACGATGAAGACGGTGGCGTTCAGGACGGGCTGCATGGGGGCATTCTAGGCCGCCGGCAGGGTGAAGCGGAACACCGTGCCGCGCGGCTCATTGGCGCGGAAGTCCATGTAGCCGCCATGCTGCTCGACCACGGTGCGGCACAGGCTCAGGCCCAGGCCCATGCCCTCGGCCTTGGTGGTGAAGAAGGGCGTGAACAGCTGCTGCGCGACCTCGTCGGGAATGCCCGAGCCCAGGTCGCTGACCGAGAACTCCAGCCAGCGGTTGCCCTCGGCAGAGGCCGCGCGGCGCACCTGCAGCACCAGCTCGCGCTCGCGCAGCTCGGGCCGGTCCATGGCCTGCATGCCGTTGCGCGCCAGGTTCAGCAGCACCTGCTCGACCATGGTGCGGTCGCACAGCGCGCGCGGCAAGCCGTCCTGCAGGTGCGTGAGCACGCGCACCTGCAGCTTGCGCGCCTGCAGGCTGACCAGGGGCATGATGGCGTCGAGCAGGGCCTGTGGCGGCACGGCCTCGCGCGCCTGGTCGCGCCGGCGCACGAAGTCGTGCACGCTGTTGATGACCCGGCCGGCGCGCTCGGCCTGCTCGGCGATGCGGCGCATGGCCATGCGCAGGTCGGCCATGGGGTCGAAGCCGCTGCCGGGCGCGGCCGGCTGATCGAGCAGGTTCAGCGAGCCCGTGGCATAGCTGGCGATGGCTGCCAGCGGCTGGTTCAGCTCATGGCTCAGCAGAGAGGCCATCTCGCCCACCGTGGCCAGGCGCGCCGTGGCCTGCAGCCGCTCCTGCGAGGCGCGCGAGAGCTCCTCGACGCGGCGCTGCTCGCTGATGTCGAGGAAGGCGCTCATCCAGCCGGTCTGCTCGCCCAGCACGCTGATCAGCGGCGCCTCGATGATCAGCACCGGAAAGCGCGAGCCGTCCTTGCGCATGAACACCGATTCGAAGCCCTCGCGCGGCGGCAGGTGGCCGGTCAGGCGTATGGCCTGGCGCTGCTGGTATTCGTCGGCCATCTCGGGCGGCCAGTAGGGCATGGGCGCGCTGTGGCCCAGCAGTTCCTCGGCGCTGAAGCCCACCATCTGGCAGAAGGCCGGGTTGACGTAGCTGATGCGGCCCTGCAGGTCGCGCGCGCGCAGGCCGGTCACCAGCGAGTCCTCCATGGCCTTGCGAAAGGCCAGCGCGTCGGCCAGGTCGCGCTCTGCCCTCAGGCGCCGGCGCATGTCCTTGCCCAGCAGCAACAGCACCGAGGCCAGCGCGATGGTCATGGCCGTCACCAGCGCCGTGAGCAGGTTGGGGAACAGGTCGGGCGCGCTGCGCCAGCCGTCCATGCGCAGCACCAGGGTGTTGCCCGGCAGGTCCAGCAGCTGCTGCGCCGAGAAGATGCGGCTGCCGCGACGCACCGAGCCGTGCAGCGCCAGGCGGGTGCCGTCGGGCTCGGTGAACGAGACCTCCTGGCGCCGCGTGTACTGCTTGCCGATCAGCTCGACCAGCATCTCCTGCAGCGAGTAGGTGGCGACCACGTAGCCGCTGAGCCGGCCCGCGCTGACCTGGGGCAGGCAGGCCTCCATGACCTCCATTCCGAGGCCGTCGCTCTGCGGCACGAAGTAGCTGCTGGAATAGGCCGGGCCGTTGGCCTTGCGCGCCGTGGCGCAGGCCAGCGCCACCTCGTGCTGGGCCGACGCGCGGCTCATGCGGCCGAACACCGGCTGGCGAAACGGCGTGTCCACATGGGCCAGCTCGGCCAGCTCGGCGTCGCGCCATTCCAGGCGCAGCCATTCGCGGTGCTCGCGCAGCAGCAGCGCCGCCTCGGGCTGCCAGGAGCCGGGCGTCGGGCTGCTGGCCTGCAGGGCCTGCAGGGCCTGGATGTTGCGGGTCAGCGCGCTGCGTATGTCGCTGACCGCGTCGGCGGTGTCGCGCTCGAGCTCGCCCTGCACCTGGCTGGCCTCGTAGCGACCCGCCAGCCAGACCAGGGTGGCCAGCACCAGCACCACCAGCACCACCAGCAGGGCCCACAGCGAACGGCGCCGGTCGGCCGGGGGCAGCCACAGCCGGGAAGTCGGCAGGGCGCGCACCTCGGCCATCACAGCACGCGGTGCGACAGCGCCGGCAGCTGCCGCCGGCAGTCGGCCAGGCGCTGGGCGTCGAGCTCGGCCAGCACCGCGCCGGCGCCCTCGGGCCGCAGCCCCTCTACCCGCCCCCAGGGGTCGACCACCATGCTGTGGCCCCAGGTGCGGCGGCCGTTTTCATGCCGCCCGCCCTGGGCCGGCGCCACCACCCAGGCCAGGTTCTCCACGGCCCTCGCGCGCAGCAGCAGCTCCCAGTGGGCCTGGCCCGTGGTGTAGGTGAAGGCGCTGGGCACCAGCAGCAGGTCGGCGCCCTGGGCCGCATAGGCGCGGTACAGCTCGGGAAAGCGCAGGTCGTAGCAGACGCTCAGGCCCACGCGCCAGACATGGCCGTCGCGCGAGGGCAGCTCGAACAGCGCCGGCGCGCGCCCGGCCTCGAGCACGCGCGCCTCGTCGAACTGCTCGCGCCCGCTGTCGAAGCGGAACAGGTGGATCTTGTCGTAGCGCGCCACGCAGCGCCCGTCGGGCGCGAAGGCCAGCGAGCTGTTGCGCACCTGGTGCGCGCGCCGCCCGGGCTCGTCCACCGACAGCGGCAGGGTGCCGCCGACGATCCACAGGCCCAGCTCGCGCGCGGCCTGCGCCAGCCACCGCTGGATGGTGCCGTCGCCGAAGGGCTCCTGCAGCGCCAGCTTGTCGGTGTCGCGCGCGCCCATCACGCAGAAGTACTCGGGCAGCACGGCGAGCTCGGCGCCGCCCTGCGCGGCCTGCTCGAGCAGGTCGCGCGCGCTGCGCAGGTTGCCCTCGAGCGCGGTGCCCGAGACCATCTGGAGCGCGGCCACCTTCATGGCGGGTTCCCCGGCTTCGTCTCGCCCGCGGGGGGCTTGGGCGCGACCTTGGTCACGCGCGGGTCGGTCCAGGTGCCGTCGATGTGGAACTCCTGGGTGGCGGCCTGGACCAGCGGCCGGCGCAGGAACAGCTGGGCCAGGAAGGTGCCCAGGCCCACGGCCGGGTTGATGGCCGACGCCACCAGCGAGGCCGTGCCGGTGTCGATCTCGGGCACCACGACCACGCGGATGTCCTGGGTCTCGCGCGCGATGTCGGCCCGGCCGTCCATCAGCACCGCGGCGTTGACGCCCTTCATCTGCAGGTTGTTGGTGCTGGCCATGCCCTGGGCGATGCCCACGTCGCCGCGGATGAAGTCGAAGGCGAAGCCATCGCTGAACACGTCGCGGAAGTCCAGCGTGAGGCGGCGCGGCAGCGATTGCAGGCTCAGCACGCCGAGCAGCTTGGCGATGCCCGGATCGGCCTTGAGGAACTGGCCCCGGCCCACGTTGACGTTGAACTGGCCGTTCATGGACGGCACGTTGAGCGACAGCGGCGAGCCGGTCCAGGCGACCTGGCCCTCGAGCCGGCCCTCGCCGCCGCGGATCACGTCCTTCATGCCCAGCCGGCCCAGCAGCCCGCCGGCGTCGGCCAGATCGAGCCGGAAGTTGAGCGTGGTGCGCCGCGCCCCCGGGCGCCCGCCCGCCGCCGCGGCGCCGGCCACCCATTGGCCGGTGGCCGCCAGGCTGGCCTCGGGCAGCGCGAGGTTGAGCTTGTTCAGGCGCCATTCGCTCGCCGCCGCCGCGGCGCCGCGGTTGACGGCCTCGATCTCGACCCGGCCCAGCTTCTTGCCGCGCAGCTCGAAGTCGTCGACCACGATGTCCAGCGCCGGCATGGTCGCGGGCGGCTCGTTGAGCAGGGTCTCGACCTCGCTGGCCGCCGAAGGCGCGATGGTCAGGCGCGCCAGGCGCGCGTAGACGCGGCTGCCGCTGCCGCCCGCGGGCTGGCGGTACTCGACGTAGCCGCTGAGCTCGCTGGCGTCGAGGTTGGCGCGCCACAGCGCGCCCTCGCGCGAGCCGCCGACCACCAGGTTGCGGTAGCGCCGGCCGTCCACGGTGAGCTCGCGCGCGCGCAGCGCCAGCACGGTGGGCAGGTAGGCCTGGGCCGGTCCGGCCAGATCGCTCTGGGCTGCGGCGGCCGGCGCGGCGGCGCCACTCCTCGGCGGGCCGGCCAGGGCCGCCTCCCAGGCGTCGACGTTGAGCTGGGCCAGGTTGACGTTGGCCAGCACGCCCTCGTCGGGCAGGGGCGCGGCCTCGCCCGGCGCCAGGCCGACCGCGATGCTGCCGCGCAGCACGCGCGGCTGCGCGCCGGAGAGCTCGCGCACGTAGACCAGGGACGCGAGCCGCCCCAGTTCCAGCTGCCATTGCTCGCGCGTGGCCGTCGCGCCCGGCGCCACGGAGTCGCGCTGCAGGGCGCTCTCGAAGCGCAGCGGCAAGGCGGTCTCGGCGGACTTGCTCAGCGGCGGCGGCAGCGTCAGCCCCAGGCCCTGCAGGCTGCTGGTCACCGACAGCTCGGGATGGCCGCGGCGGAACGCCAGCGTGGCGCTGTAGGCCGTGCTGCCGCTGGCGTTGTGCGCCAGGCGCGCGATGGCACCGAGTTCGCCGGCCTGGCGCAGGCCCTCGGCCGAGACCGTGCCCTGGGCGCGCAGCAGGACCGAGGCCTCGCCGCTGTTCGCCGGCACGGGACGCGAGCCGCCCTCGAGGCGCATGTCGCCGCCCAGCACGCGGGCCTGGGCGCCGGTGAGCGAAAAGCCGCTCTCGCTGAAAGCCACCACGCCGCGCGCGCGGCCCAGCAGCGGCGTGTCGGGCGTGACTTGCAGGTCGTTGCCGGCCAGCGTGACGCTGCCCTGCACGCGCGACCGGTTCAGGTCCGCCACCGGCAGGTTCAGCCGCAGGCGCAGGGCAGCGTCGCCGCCGGCGCGCGCCTGCGCCAGCGTGCCGCCCATCATGGCGTCGAGCGGCGAGCCCTGCACCACGCCCAGCATCTCGGCCGCCGGGCCGCTGGCCTCGGCCGTCACCTGCACCGCGGTGTCCTGCGCCAAGTTGGGGATCTGGGCCTCGACGCGGGACAGGCGCAGCTTGGGCAGGCCGTCCACGCGCGCGCTGGCGCCATTCACGCGCAGGCTGTTGCGGTCGATCACGAGTTCGCCGGCCAGCTCGGTCAGCGCCGGCCAGGGCTTCTCGCTGGCGCCCTGCAGGCGGCGCGGCACATAGGCCAGGGTCACGCCGCGCAGCTTGCCGGCGAAGCGGAACTCGCCCTGGCGCGCGTCGGCGTAGGGGATGTCGTTGAGGTCGCCGCGCACGCGCACCGCCACGCCGCTGGCCTGGCCCTGCTGCACCGCGTCGCGCACATAGTGGCGCGCGTCCTCGGCGATGCCCAGCGGCAGGTAGCGGTGCACGCGCGCGCCGTTGGCCCGGCTGAAGCTGCCCTGCAGGTCCAGCCGGCCCGGAAAGCGCGAGCGGCTGCTCGACTTGGCGGGGTCGCTGGTCTGCCAGCTGCCGCGGAACTCGCCCTCGGCGTCGGCGTTGGCCAGCTTGATGCTGGCCTGCGGGACCACGATGCGCTCGCCCTCGATCTGCCACTGGGCCTCGGCCTGCAGCCGGTCCAACGGCAGCAGGGGCTCCTCGAACACGCCGGGGAGCTCGAGGGCGCCGCCCGCGATGGCCAGGCGCGCGCGCCCGCCCGACTGGTTGAAGTCGAAGTCTATGGCGCCGCCGCGCAGGCCGGGCACGCCGAGATCGGGGGGACCGCTGTGCCCCGGCGGCGGCGGGGGGGCCGGCCGGGCCGCCAGCGTCAGCTCCGACACGCGGCCACGCGCCTGGTACTTGGACGGCGCGTCCCAGGGGCCCTGCCAGCTGGCCTGCAGGGTTTCGACCAGGCCGGTGGCCGGGTAGGCGCGCAGGGTCTCGCGCGCGGTCTCGCCCAGCGGCAGGCGGTCGGCGACCTGGCGCAGGACTTCGAGGTTCAGCCGGTCGGCGCGCAGCTCGCCCATGGCCGGCAGGCGGCCCTCGGCCGCGGTCTGCGAGACGAACAGGTTGCCGCCCGGCCAGCGCAGGCCGTCGCGGGTCTGGAACTGCAGGCCCTCGGTGTAGAACTGGAAGCCTCCGGCCAGGCGCTTGCCGCCGATGCGGCCCGACAGCGAGCGCAGGGCCAGCGGCTCCAGGCCGGACCCCAGCGTGGCGCTGAGGTCGGCCAGCGCCATGTCGGCCGCGGCGCCGACGAAGGCGCCGTGATCCAGGTCGGCCCACAGCCGCAGCGCGCCATGGCCTTCGGCGACCTCGACGTCCAGGCGCACATGGCGGCGCAGGAGCGACACGTCCACGCGCGCGAAGTCGGCGTAGAACTGGCCGCTCCAGTCGGCAAAGCGGCCCGGGTGACGCGACAGCAAGGGGCGGCGGAACTGGCCCATCAGCAGGAAGCGCTCACCCCAGCCGGACGGCGGCGTGGCGTCCAGGCGCAGCTCATGGCGGCGCGCGCCGTTGCGCAGCACGATGTCCACCTCGCCCAACGCCAGCGGCGGCGCGGCGCGCCCCTCGTCGCTCCAGCGCACGGTGCCGCGGCGCACCACCACTTCCTTCTGCGAGAAGAACCAGTCGACGGCCGGCGAGTCGCGCCCGGCGCCGGCGCCCAGGTCCAGTCCGGCCACCAGGATGCGCCCGTCGGCCAGGCGGCGGATGTCGAGCTCGGGCGCCTCGATGTAGAGCTGGTCGAAGCCCAGGCGCAGCAGCGAGGTCACGCTCAGCGCGGCCTGCAGGCGCGGCAGGCGCAGGGCCTCGCGGCCCTCGCTGTCGAGCAGCGCCACCCCGCGCAGCTCGAAGGAAGGCACCAGGCCGCCCGGGCGCGCCTGCAGCGCGCCTATGCGCACGGGTACGCCCAGGGCCTGGCCGGCCATCATTTCCAGCCGCGGGCGCAGCTCGTCGATTCGCGGCACAATCCAGCCGTGAAACGTTCCCCAGGCTGCGGCCAGCAACAACAGCAAGGCCAGCACCAGCCATGACACACCGCGCATCGCGACCGCAGCGGCTCTCATCAATCGGGGGGGGAACGTCGTCGATTCGTTCATTGGGTGCTTGGATGTGGCAGGAATTATGACCCGCAGCGACTCCGTGGGTTCGCAGCAGAACCATTTGTCGGCCGAGCCCGACGCCGGGGAGTCCGCCTCCCCATCGGCCCATTCCCGCTTCGTCCAGCGCCTGCGTCGCCGCTACGCCGAGCAGTTGCCCCTGCTGCCCGAGGGGCCGCCCACGCGGGACAGCCTGGCCCAGGCCTATGCGACCCTCGCCGCCCAGGGCGCGGACACCGGCGCGGCGCTGCGCATGCTGCGCCAGCTGCTGATGGAGCGCCTGGTGCGCCTGGACTGCGAGCAGCAGGCCCCGCTGGCCGTGATCACGCGCGGCGTCACCGAGCTGGCCGAGTTCGCGCTCGACGTCGCCTGCCGGCAGGCCTTCGCCGAACTCGACGCGCGGCATGGCGTGCCGCTCAAGGCCGACGGCCGGCGCGCCGAGTTCTGGGTCATAGGCATGGGCAAGCTGGGCGCGCGCGAGCTCAACGTGTCGAGCGACATCGACCTGATCTACGTCTACGACGAGGACGGCGAGACCGCCGGCCGGGTGGACGGGCGCGGGCGCATCTCCTGCCACGAGTACTTCACGCGCGCGGTCAAGCTGATCTACGGCCTGATCGGCGACCCCACCGAGCATGGCTTCGTGTTCCGCGTCGACCTGGCGCTGCGGCCCAACGGCAACTCGGGCCCCAGCGTGATCTCGCTCGGCGCGCTGGAGGAATACCTGCAGGTGCAGGGCCGCGAGTGGGAACGCTTCGCCTGGCTCAAGAGCCGCGTGATCGCGCCGCGCAGCGCGATCGAGGGCGGCTCGGCCCAGGCCCTGCGCGGCGTGGTCCTGCCCTTCGTGTTCCGCCGCTACCTCGACTACAACGTGTTCGAGTCGCTGCGCACCCTGCACCGCCAGATCCGCGACCATGCGGCCAAGCGCAGCGCCGGCCGCCCCGAGCGCGCCAACGACGTCAAGCTCTCGCGCGGCGGCATACGCGAGATCGAGTTCACCGTGCAGCTGCTGCAGGTGGTGCGCGGCGGCCAGTTCCCCGAGCTGCGCACCCGGCCCACGCTGGACGCGCTGCAGCGCGTGGCCAAGGCCGGCCTGATGCCCCAGGAGACCGCCGACGCGCTGGCGCGCGCCTACCTGTTCCTGCGCCGCGTCGAGCACCGCATCCAGTACCTGGACGACCAGCAGACCCATGTGCTGCCCACGCGCGACGAGGACCTGCACTGGATCGCCCAGACCCTGGGCTACGCCGGCTGCTGCCCCTTCCTGACCGAGCTCGACGCGCACCGCGAGCTGGTGGCCCAGGAGTTCGACACCCTGCTAGGCGGCGCCGGCGACAAGCCCTGCAAGGGCTGCAATGGCGGCAACGGCAACGGCAACGGCCGGCCGGCCGCGCCCGAGCTGGAGTCGCTGCTCGAGCAGTTGCCCGCGCGCGTGCGCGAACGCCTGGCGGCTTGGCAGAGCCACCCGCGCGTGCAGGCGCTGCGCGAGGAGGCGCGCGGGCGCCTGATGCGGCTGCTGCAACGCACCGCGCAATGGCTGCGCGAGGGCCGCGTGAACGAGGACGCCGCGCTGCGCCTGGCCGACTGGATCGAGCCGTTGCTGCGCCGCGAAAGCTACCTGGCCATGCTGCTGGAGCGCCCGGCCGTGCACGAGCGCCTGCTGCGCCTGCTGGGCGCGGCGCGCTGGCCGGCGCGCTACCTGCTGCAGCACCCGGGCGTGATCGACGAGCTGGCCGGCGAGGCCCTGCTGGCCGAGCGCTTCGTGCCCGAGGACTTCGAGCGCGAGCTAGAGGCGCGCCGCACCGCACTGCGGCGCACCGGCGAGGACGACGAGGAAAGCCTGCTCAACCTGCTGCGCCGCGCCCACCATGCCGAGCTGTTCCGCACGCTGGCGCGCGACCTGGAGGAGCGGCTCACGGTGGAGCAGGTGGCCGACGACCTGAGCGCCCTGGCCGACGCCACGCTGCGCGTGACCGCGCGCTGGTGCTGGGACCGCCTGAAGAACCGGCACCGCGAGACGCCGCAGTTCGCCATCATCGGCTACGGCAAGCTGGGCGGCAAGGAGCTCGGCTACGGCAGCGACCTGGACATCGTGTTCGTCTACGAGGACGCCGACGAGCGGGCGCCCGAGGTCTACGCGGCCTTCGTGCGCAAGCTGATCAACTGGCTCACCGTGAAGACCGGCGAGGGCGACCTGTTCGAGATCGACACGGCGCTGCGCCCCAACGGCAACTCGGGCCTGCTGGTGACGAGCTTCGAGGCCTATGCCAACTACCAGCAGCAGCGCGGCAGCAACACCGCCTGGACCTGGGAGCACCAGGCCATGACGCGGGCGCGCTTCGTGCTCGGTTCTTCATCCCTCCAGACGCGCTTCGACGCCGTGCGCCTGGCCGTGATCAGCGCGCCGCGCGACGCGGCGGCGCTCAAGCAGGAGATCGTCGCCATGCGCGACAAGGTGCGCGCCGCGCATCCGGTGCGCGCGCAGCGCTTCGACGTCAAGCACAGCCCCGGCGCCATGGTCGACGCCGAGTTCGCGGTGCAGTACCTGGTGCTGTCGCAAAGCGCCAGCCATCCGGCGCTGGTCGAGAACGTGGGCAACATCGCGCTGCTGCAGCGCGCCGAGCAGGCCGGGCTGCTGCCCGCCGGCCTGGGCCAGGCCGCCGCCGACGCCTACCGCGAGCTGCGCCGCGTGCAGCACCGCGCGCGGCTCAACGAGGAGCCGACCCAGGTCGACCCGGCGGCGCTGCAGGCCGAGCGCGAGGCCGTGCTGGCGCTGTGGCGCGCGGTGTTCGCTTAGACGTTCAGGATCGACACCGAACGCGTGTTCAGGTAGGCCTCGAGCGCCTCCGGGCCGCCCTCGGAACCGTAGCCCGAATCCTTGAGCCCGCCGAAGGGCATCTCGGGCCAGGGCGCGGCGGGCTGGTTGACCCACAACATGCCGACTTCGAGGTCCTGCGACAGGGCGTGAGCGTTCTTGAGCGAACGCGTGAACGCGTAGCCCGCCAGGCCGTAGGGCAGGCGGTTGGCCTCGGCGATGGCCTCGTCCAGCCGGTTGAAGCTGCGGATGGCGGCCATGGGGCCGAAGGGCTCGTCGTTGAACACCTTGGCGTCCAGCGGCACGTCGGTCAGCACGGTCGGCGCCCAGAAGTTGCCCACCTCGCCGATGCGCTCGCCGCCCGCCACCAGCTTGGCGCCGCGCTGCAGCGCGTCCTGCGTGAACTCGGCCATGGCCGTGACCCGGCGCGGGTTGGCCAGCGGCCCCATCTGCACACCCTCGCCCAGGCCGTCGCCGACCTTGAGGCCCTGGGCATGCCTGGCCAGCGCCGCGGCGAAATCGTCGCGTATGCTTTCGTGGACCAGAAAGCGCGTGGGCGAGATGCACACCTGCCCGGCGTTGCGGAACTTGGCGCCGCCGGCGGCCTTGACCGCCAGCTCGATATCGGCGTCCTCGGCCACGATCACGGGCGCGTGGCCGCCCAGCTCCATGGTCGCGCGCTTCATGTGCTGGCCCGCCAGGGCGGCCAGCTGCTTGCCCACGGGGGTGGAGCCGGTGAAGGTGATCTTGCGGATCACCGGGTGCGGAATCAGGTAGCCCGAAATCTCGGCCGGGTTGCCGTACACCAGGCCGATCACGCCTGGCGGCACGCCGGCGTCGGCAAAGGCCTGGATCAGCGCGGCCGGACCGGCCGGCGTTTCCTCGGGCGCCTTGACGATGATGGAGCAGCCCGTGGTCAGCGCGGCCGAGAGCTTGCGCACGGCCTGGTTGATCGGGAAGTTCCAGGGCGTGAAGGCCGCCACCGGGCCCACCGGGTCCTTCAGCACCAGCTGGCGCGCGGCCAGGTTGCGCGAGGGCACGACGCGGCCGTAGACGCGAAAGCCCTCCTCGGCAAACCACTCGATGATGTCGGCCGCGGACATGGCCTCTATCCTGGCCTCGGCCAGCGGCTTGCCCTGCTCCTGGGTCAGCACGGCCGCGATCTCGCCGGCGCGTTCGCGCATCAGGCCGGCCGCCCGGCGCATGATCTTGCTACGCTCGAACGCGGGCAGCTTGCGCCAGGTCGCGAAGCCCTGCTGGGCAGCGGCCAGCGCGAGGTCCAGGTCGGCCTTGGACGCATGGGCCACGCGGCCGATTTCCTGGCCGGTGGCGGGGTTGAAGACGGGCAGGCTGCGGCCGTCGGCGGCGTCGCGCCACTGGCCGGCGATGAACAGTTGGGTGTTGGGGTAGGTCATGGGGCTCGGTTCCTGGCAAAGTCTGCGAAGCCGGACATTGTCCGGCAATTCGACCCGACGCGCCCAGCCAAGCCCGTCACAGTCCCCGCGGCTCAGGCGCCCTGGTAGGCGTCCGTGGGCGGCAGGGTGGCCGCGATCTCCTTGCGGAAGCGGTTGAGCTCCTGCACGGTCTTGAAGCTGCGCTCCATCAGCAGGCTCAGGTTGTGCAGGATGCGCTCGACCACCTTGCTCTCCCAGCTCGCGTCGAAGTTGATCTGCTGGCTCAGCCACTTCTCCAGCCACTCGGGGTTGGGCAGGCGGCTTTGCACGGTGTCGCGCGGGAAATGGGCCTTGCTCACGTGCAGGTTGGTCGGGTGCAGAGCCTGAGCCGTGCGGCGCGCGCTCGCCATCAGCACGCCGACCTTGACGAAGGCCGACCTGGCCTCGTCGCCGAAGTTGGCGATCGCGCGCTTCATGTAGCGCAGGTAGGCGCCGCCATGGCGCGCCTCGTCCTGCGACAGCGTGGCGTAGATCTGCTTGATGACGGGCTCGGTGTGCCATGCGGCGGCGCAGCGGTACCAGTGGTTGAGGCGGATCTCGCCGCAGAAATGCAGCATCAGGGTTTCCAGCGCCGGCGCGGGGTCGAACTCGAAGCGCACCTCGTGCAGCTCTTGCTCGGTCGGGGCCAGGTCGGGGCGGAAGCGCCGCAGGTACTCCATCAGCACCAGCGAGTGCTTCTGCTCCTCGAAGAACCAGATCGACATGAAGGCCGAGAAGTCGGAATCGTCCCGGTTGTCGCGCAGGAACATCTCGGTGGCCGGCAGCGCCGCCCACTCGGTGATGGCGTTCATCTTGATGGTCTGGGCCTGCTCGTCCGTCAGCAGGCTGGCATCGAATCGGTCCCAGGGGATGTCCTTGTCCATGTCCCAGCGCACGGATTCGAGCTGTTTGAAAAGTTCGGGGTAGAGCATGCAGGTCTTTCGTAGCTGCCTCGATTTTAGGCAAAGCCTGTGACAACTCACAGTTCGTTACCCGCCATGCCCGGAACTTTGGGGCCGGAGCGACTATCTTTCACATAGCGAGGAGTGATTCATTCGCGTGTTTTCCTGTCGCGAAGCCTGTCGGGCCACGTGCCCGGCTGCTCCCCTGCAGCGTTTCTCCTCCTCCCTCCTCTGTTCGCTGCGGGCCGCTTCGCGACACTTTGTCTTCCAGCCGCCGGGACCAGAGGGTGCGTCCCGGCGCCCCGGAACGCGGGCAGGCGCTCAGGAGGGCTGCGTGTCGGCGAAGCTCGCGCGCTGCATCAGCTTGTCCTGCAGGCGCTGCAGGTTGGGGTGTTCGGCGCGCCAGTCGATCTGCGGAAAACGAAAGTCCAGGTAAGCGAGCGCGCAGCCCACGGCGATGTCCGACAGGCTCAGGTGGATGCCGCTGCAAAACGGCTTGTCCGCGAGGCCGCGCCCCATGGCCTTGAGGCCGCCCTGGATCTTGGCCATCTGGCGCTCTATCCAGGCATCGCTGCGCTCGCCGTCGGCACGACCCGGCCAGGTGGCTTCCAGGCGCGCCAGGATGGCGGCGTCGAGCACGCCGTCGGCCAGCGCCTCCCAGGTCTTGACTTCGGCGCGCTCGCGGCCCTGGCCCGGAATCAGCTTGCCCACCGGCGACAGCGTGTCCAGGTACTCGACGATGACGCGCGAGTCGAACACCGCCTCGCCGCCTTCCATCACCAGGCAGGGCACCTTGCCCAGGGGATTGGCCTCGGAAATCCGCGTGTCGGAAGACCAGACGTCCTCGGCGACGAACTGGTAGTCGAGCTTCTTCTCGGCCATGACGATGCGCACCTTGCGCACGTACGGGCTGGTCACGGCTCCGAGCAGTTTCATGGGCTCCCTCTGGGACATGGTGAAAAAAGTCACGAATTGATGCTTTGATTCTAGGGTAAGGCTCCAGGGAGAGTCCGGCGCCGGGCTGGCCACTTGGCGCCCACGGGGTCGCCCTACAATTCGAGGATGACCTTCTCGACCATCTCCGCCCTGTCCCCGCTCGACGGACGCTACGCCGCCAAACTCGCCACCCTGCGCCCGTTCATGAGCGAGCAGGGCTACATGCACCGCCGCGTGCAGGTGGAGATTGCCTGGTTCATCGCACTCAGTGATGCGGGCTTTGACGAATTCAAGCCGCTCACGCCAGGAGCACGTACTTACTTACTGGGCCTGGTCAAGAATTTCTCCGAAGCCGACGGCGCGGCCATCAAGGAGATCGAGAAGACCACCAACCACGACGTCAAGGCCGTGGAATACTGGATCAAGTCCAAGTTCGAGGCCCGGCCCGAGCTCGAGCATGCCGCCGAGTTCGTGCACTTCGCCTGCACCAGCGAGGACATCAACAACACCAGCCACGCGCTGCAGCTCAAGGCTGGGCGCGAGCAGGTGCTGCTGCCGGCGCTGGACCAGATCATCGCCAAGCTGCGCGAGATGGCCCATGCCCATGCCGCCGTGCCCATGCTCAGCCGCACCCACGGCCAGACCGCCAGCCCGACCACGGTCGGCAAGGAGCTGGCCAACGTGGTGGTGCGACTGGCGGCAGCGCGCTCCGCAATAGCCGGCGTCAAGCTGCTGGGCAAGATGAACGGCGCGGTGGGCAACTACAACGCCCACCTCTCGGCCTGGCCCGAGTTCGACTGGGAGGCCTTCAGCAAGAAGGTCATCGAGACACCCGAGCCCTTGGGCCTGGGCCTGAGCTTCCAGCCCTACAGCATCCAGATCGAGCCGCACGACTACATGGCCGAGCTGTTCGACGCCGTGGCGCGCGCCAACACCATCCTGGTCGACCTGTCGCGCGATGTCTGGGGCTATGTCAGCCTGGGCTACTTCAAGCAGCGCCTGAAGGCCGGCGAGATCGGCTCCTCGACCATGCCGCACAAGGTCAACCCGATCGACTTCGAGAACGCCGAGGGCAACCTGGGCCTGGCCAACGCCCTGCTGCGCCACTTGGCCGAGAAGCTGCCGGTCTCGCGCTGGCAGCGCGACCTGACCGACTCCACGGTGCTGCGCAACATGGGCGTGGCCCTGGGCTACGCGGTGCTGGCCTACGCGTCGCTGATGACCGGTCTGAACAAGCTCGAGCTCAACGAGGAGGCCCTGGCGGCCGACCTCGACGCGGCCTGGGAAGTGCTGGCCGAGCCGATCCAGACCGTGATGCGCCGCTTCGGCGTGGCCGGGGCCTACGAGAAGCTCAAGGAGGTCACGCGCGGCAAGACCGTCACGGCCGAGGCGCTGCACCAGCTGATCCGCTCGCTCGAGATTCCCCAGGCCGAGAAGGACCGCCTGCTGGCCCTGACCCCGGCCAGCTACCTGGGCAAGGCCGCCGAGCTGGCGCGCCGCGCCTGACCCGGGCCCGCCCGGCCGCCCCGCACCGCCCCGAGGCGCGGCGGCCATCCTCGACACCTCCACCAGCAGCTGCGGCATGGCCCTCAAATCCACCATCTTCAAGGCCAGCCTGGCCATCGCCGACATAGACCACGGCTACTACGCCGACCACGCGCTGACCCTGGCCCGGCATCCGAGCGAGACCGACGAGCGCATGATGGTGCGCCTGCTGGCGCTGGCGCTCCACGCCCACCAGCTGCAGACCGTCTGCCAGGGCGACGGCCAGCTGGCCTTCGGCGCCGGCCTGTCCGATCCCGAGGACCCCGACCTCTACCTGCGCGACTTCACGGGCCGCACGCGCCTGTGGGTCGAGGTCGGCCAGCCCGAGGACAAGCCGCTGGCCAAGGCCTGCCAGAAGGCCGACCTGGTCATCGTCTACGCCTTCCACCACGCGGCCGAGGTCTGGTGGCGCGGCATCGCGGGCAAGCTGGCGAAGCTGGACAAGCTGCAGGTCTGGCGCGTGCCCAGCGAGGCCGCCCAGGCGCTGGCCAGGCTGGCCGAGCGCAGCATGCAGCTGCAGGCCACGGTGCAGGAGGGCACGCTGACGCTCGGCAACGCGCGCGACAGCGTGCACCTGGAGCTCCAGCGCTGGAAGTGAATTTCAGCCCGCGCGCTCGGCGTAGCGGTTGAAGCGCCAGGCCGTGTCTTCCAGCGTGATGCGCCGCCAGGTGGCGCGCTTTTCGGCCGGGCTCATCTCGGGCCACAGCTGCACCTCGTCGAAGCTGCGGCCGCAACCCTTGCAGACCTCGTCGCCCTGGCTGGTCGAGCAGATCGCGATGCAGGGCGTGTCGGGCGTGGCCGCGTACCAGTCGAGCCAGGCCGCCTTGGCCCGCTGAGGCAGGCTGGCCTCGTCGGCCTCGTCCTCGCGATGAAACACCATCAGCGCGTACACCTCGGCCAGCGCGCGCAGCTCCGGCGCCAGCGTGACGCCGTCGGGCGAGGGCTTCTTCTGGCGCCAATGGTTGATCGCGGCCTCGATGTCGGTGATGTGTATGCCTGCCATGCTGGGTGTTCCGGGGGAGGGCGATGATAGCGCGGCCGTGCAAATGGGCCTGCAGCTTGCAAGGAAAACGCCTGGCCTGCTTTAATCGCCCCTTCCGAAGGGGAGTAGCTCCCGCCGGCCATGACGTCCCCTCTGCGTCGCGGCCGTCATCGGCAGGCCGTCATGACGAAGCATCGCTTCCGGTCTGTCGGGCAAGCATGCGCCAAACGCCTTGCCGAGCAAGACCTTCGATCCCTGGCCTGATGCGGGCGGGGTCGAGGTTTGCGCGGCAACCGCCCCTGTGGCGGGCCCTCCCCCGCATGCCTCCGAAAGCCTGCATCCGGTCGCCCACACCTGAACCGGAGATTCCGCATGGAGCTTTTTTCTGCCGCCTGGTGGTCAGCGTTGCTGGCCATCGTCCTCATCGACCTCGTGCTCGCCGGCGACAACGCCATCGTGATCGCCCTGGCCGCACGCAGCCTGCCGCCACAGCTGCAGCGCAAGGCGGTCGTCTGGGGCACGGTCGGCGCCATCGCCGTGCGCTCGCTGATGACGGTGGGCGTGGTCTGGCTGCTCAAGATCCCGGGCCTCATGCTGGTCGGCGGCCTGGGCCTGCTGTGGATCGCCTACAAGCTGCTCGACGAGGGCGACGGCGACGGGCACTCCGGCCCGGCCGCGAACACCTTCTGGGGCGCCATGAAGACCATCGTGGTGGCCGACGCGCTGATGGGCGTGGACAACGTGCTGGGCGTGGCGGGCGCCGCCCACGGCGCCTTCGACCTGGTGGTGATCGGCCTGCTGATCAGCGTGCCCATCGTGGTGTTCGGCAGCTCGGTAGTGCTCAAGCTGGTCGAGCGCTTTCCCATCATCATCCATCTGGGCGCGGCCGTGCTGGCCTTCACGGCCGCCAAGATGGTCGTCGGCGAGCCGCTGCTGGACGCGGTGTTCGATCCGCCCGAGCTGATGCACAGCGCGGCGCGCTGGGCCACCTACACGCTGGCCGTCGCCGGCGTGCTGGGCGCCGGCTGGTGGACCGCCAAGCGGCGACAGCCCGCCGCGTGACGCCCCGGGGCCGGGGTGCTATGCTCCCCGGCCATGAAACTGATCCTCAAGTGGCTGCTCAGCGCAGCGGCCCTGCTGGCGCTGGCGCAGCTCTACAGCGGGGTGCAGGTGCAGGGCTTCGCCGCCGCGCTGGTCGCGGCCCTGGTGATCGGCCTGTTCAACACCGTGGTGCGGCCGGTCTTGGTCGTGCTGACCCTGCCGGTGACCGTGGTCACGCTGGGCCTGTTCCTGTTCGTGATCAACGCGCTGATGTTCTGGGCCGCCTCGGGCCTGCTCGAGGGCTTCCAGGTCAGCGGCTTCGGCGCCGCGCTGCTGGGCTCGCTGATCTACTCGCTGTTCGGCCTGCTGATCGACTCAGCGCTCGAGCGCCTGCTCCCGCAGGGCTGATTCCGCCAGCCGCAGCCGGGTGTCGACGATGGACGCCTCGATGTGGTCGCCGGGCTGGCCGGGTCCCTGGCGGTACAGCGCCTGGGCGGCCCTGAAACGGTCCACCGCCGCGGCGTAGTCGAGCTGCGCCAGCCGGGCCTCGCCCTCGGCGCGGATCGCGCGCAAGCCCTGGCCCTGCGCCGCGTGGGCCGCGGCCAGCAGCTGCCAGGCCGAGGCGTCGCGCGGGTGGCTGAGCACCCAGGGCTGCAGCCGCGCGGCCGCCTCGGCCGCCTGCCCGCCGCGCGTGCGCAGCTGGGCCCACAGGAACAACTCGGGCCGCGCCGGCGAGGCATCGCCGGACGCACCCAGCAGCTGCGCGGCCCGCCCCAGATCGCCCGCCTGCAGCGCGACCTCGGCCCCCAGCAGCCGCGCCTGGCGCGCGCCCTGCGGCTGCGCCGCCGCCAGCGGTACCAGGCGCGCCGCGAACGCCGCGGCGCGCGGCAGATCGTTCAGCTGCAGGCTGGCCAGCGCCGCCGCGTAGAGCACGGCCGCCCGGCGCGGCACGGCCAGGCCCGCGAAGCCCGGTGTCTCCGCCTCGGCCACCCAGCCGCGCAGCACGTCCACGCCGGGCCGGGCCAGCACGCGCGCACGCGCCGCCACCATGGCCTGCTCGAGGTCCGGCGGCGGGGCGGCACGCGGCGCGCCCAGCGGCTGGCGCGCCTGCATGTCGGCGATGCGCTCGGTGGTCAGCGGGTGGCTGCGCAGGTAGGGGAAGGCGCCGTTGTCGTTCAGGCGCGAGGCTTGCTGCAGCTTCTCGAACATGCCTACGAAGCCCTCGGCCGCGAAGCCGGCCTGGGTCAGCACGCCGAACCCGATGCGGTCGGCCTCGCGCTCCATGTCGCGCGAGAAATTGAGCTGGCTCTGCGCCGCCACCGCCTGCCCGCCCACCACCACGGCCTGCGCCGCCTGGGGGTTCTTGGAGGCCGCCAGGGCGCCCAGGATCATGGCCCCGAGCAGCCAGGGCGCCTGCCGGTCCTGCTGCGCGATCAGGCGCGAGATATGGCGCTGCGTGACATGGCTGAGCTCGTGCGCCAGCACCGCCGCCAGCTCGTCGCGCCGCGTGACGGCGCCGATCAGGCCCAGGTGCACGCCCAGGTAGCCGCCGGGCAAGGCGAAGGCGTTGATCGTGCGGTCGCGCCCGAGCAGAATCTCCCAGGCGAAACGCTCCTCCAGCTCGGACGTGAGCTCGCCGCGCTGGCGCGCGGCCGCCAGCAGCGGCTGCCACAGGCCCTGCACGTACTCGGCCAGCACCGCGTCGTCGAGGTAGTCGGGGTCGCGGTACAGCTCGCGCGCGATGCGCTCGCCGAGCTTGCGCTCGGCGCCCAGCGTCATCTCGCCGCCGTCGCCCAGCGTGGGCAGCGCCGCCGCCCTGGGCTGGGCCGGCGCCGGTCCGGCGGACAGCAGCGACAAGGCCAGCAGCAGGCCGCCGGCCAGTCGCGGCAGGCGCCCCGGAGGACGCGGTGGGCAGTTGCGAAGTCTCAAGGTGGATTCAACGGCGGCGCACAGGTGCTGCCAGCATAAGCGCACATGGCCGTATCATGCGCGAACGAGATGAAGCTCTTGTAAACGGTTTTTTCCACTGGCCCGCTGCCGCATGAACACCCCCGCATCGCCCCTCACCCATTTCGACGCGCAAGGCCAGGCCCACATGGTCGATGTGGGCGCCAAGCCCGCGACGCATCGCGTGGCTGTGGCCCAGGGCCGCATCGAGATGCAGCCCGCCACGCTGGCGCTGATCCAGAGCGGCAACGCCAAGAAGGGCGATGTGCTGGGCATCGCGCGCATCGCCGGCATCCAGGCGGCCAAGAAGACCAGCGACCTGATCCCGCTGTGCCACCCGCTGGCGCTGACCCGCATCGCGCTCGACTTCGCCACCGAATCCTCGCCCACGGCAGCCGTGGAATGCACAGCGACCGTCGAAACCGTGGGCCCGACCGGGGTGGAGATGGAAGCCCTGACCGCCGTGCAGGTGGCCCTGCTGACCATTTATGACATGTGCAAGGCCGCCGACCGCGGCATGACCATCACCGGCGTGCGCCTGCGCGAGAAGCATGGCGGCAAGTCGGGCAGCTTCGTGAATCCCTGAGCGGGGCAACGGCCACGCCCTGCCGGGCGTGGGGCGGATCACGCCGCGCGTGCCAGGCGCATGCTGGGCAGCTGGTCGGCCGGCATGGGCCGGCCGTAGAGCCAGCCCTGGGCCAGGTCGCAGCCCAGCGCCTGCAGCGCGGTGGCCTCGGCGCCGGTCTCGACCCCCTCGGCCACGACTTCCAGGTGCAAGGCTTTGCCCATGGCCACCACGGTGCGGGCCAGCGACTGGGCGTCGTCGTTGGCCGCCATGCCGTGCACGAAGGCGCGGTCGATCTTGAGCGTGTTGACCGGCAGGTTGCGCAGGTAGGCCAGCGACGAGTAGCCGGTGCCGAAGTCGTCGATCGCCAGGCGCACGCCCAGCGCGCGCAAGCGGTTGAGCTCCTCGAGCACATAGCCGAAGTCGGCCATGATCGCGCTCTCGGTGATCTCGAGCTCCAGCATCTCGGGCGCCACGCCGGCGCGCGCGATCAGCAGCCGCACCTGGTCGGACAGCGAATCGCCGCGCGAGCGCATGAGCTCGAACTGGCGCGCCGAGACGTTGACGGCCACCGCCATCTGGCGGCCCGCTTCGGCCGACCAGCGCGCCACGTCGCTCAAGGCCTGCTCGATCGCCCACAGGCCCAGCTCGGCGATCAGGCCGGTTTCCTCGGCCAGCGGGATGAAGCGCATCGGCGGCACCGGGCCGAACTCCGGGTGGTTCCAACGCATCAGGGCCTCGGCGCCGACCACGGCGTTCTCGGTCCAGCTGTACTTGGGCTGGTAATGCAGCGCGATCTCGCCGCGCGCCAGGGCCCCGCGCAACGCCTTTTCCAGCCGGTGGCGCTTGGCGATCTCGCCTTCCTGCGCAAGGCTGAAACGGGTCAGCGGCGGCTTGGTGCTGAACAGGCCGCTGGCCAGGGCCAGGCTGGCGCGCCGCAGCAGCTCGCCGCTGGCGCTGCCATGGGCCGGGGCCTGCACGACGCCGAAACGGGCGTCGAGCAACATTTCGTAACCGCCCACCGCCAGGGGACGGGCGATGCAGTCGAGAACGCGCGCGCGCAGCCGCTCCAAGGCCGCCTCCGACTCGGCGTCGTCGACCACGATGACGAACTTGGCGCTGCGCCAGTGGGTCAACCACACACCCAGGGGCGCCAGCGCCTGCTGCAGCAGCTTCGCCGCGGCGCTCAGCACCTGCTCGCCGAAGGTGTGGCCCTCCAGGTTGTCCAGGCGCCGGTGGCCCGCCAGCTCGAGCAGCACCAGGGAGAACCGGGTCTCGGGCTCGGCCAGCCGCGCGTCCAGGCATTCCAGCAGCGCATGGGCATTGGGCAGACCGGTCAGGGTGTCGTGACTGGCCAGGTAGGCCAGGTGGCGCTTGCGCTCGCTCAGCTCGGCCGTGCGCTCGGCGACCAGGATCTCCAGCCGCTCAGCCTCGATGCGGCGGTGGTTGTGCAGCGCACGCACCTCGAGCAGGTTGCGGATGCGCAGCAACACCTCGCCCGCATCGAAGGGCTTGGACACGAAATCGCGCGCGCCGGCCTCGAGCGCGGCGAGCCGCGTCGGATGGTCGGCGTGTGCTGTCAGCACCAGCACCGGCAGGTATTCGTCACCCTGCAGGCGCTCGCGCAGCGCGCGCATCACGGCGAAGCCGTCCATGCCGGGCATGCGGATGTCGAGCAGGATCAGGTCGTGCTGGCCCTGGACGAAGCGCTCGACCGCCTCGAAGGGGTTGGTGGTGGACTCGAGATCGCTAAAGCCCGCGTCGTCGAGGATGTCGACCAGCAGGGCCACGTTGGTCGGGTTGTCGTCGACGATCAGGATGCGCGCGTCGGTATGGGGCTGGTCGGGAAGAATCATGCGCCGTCTCCCGGTAAGAACTGCTCGAGGGTCAGCAGCAGCTCGGCCACGTTCACCGGCTTGGCCAGGTAGGCGGCAAACACTTTTTCGTGCTCGGCGCGGGTGGCGCTCGAGCCCGGCACGCTGGCGGACAGGGCGATCACCGGGACGGCGGCCGTCTGCGGCAGGCGCTTGAGCTGGCGCGCGGCGTCCAGGCCGCTCATGCCCGGCAGGTTGATGTCCATGAGGACCAGGTCGGGCTTGCGGCTGCGCGCGAGCTCGATGCCCAGCTCGGCGCTCGGCGCGGAAATCAGCTCGAGGTTGTCGGTCTCGGCGATCAGCTCACGCATCAGCGTCAGGTTGGCAGGGTTGTCCTCGACGTACAGCAGCAGGCGCGAGGCGCGCTGGGTCAGTCCGGTCAGGCCGTTCAGCGCCAGGGCCGCGCCCGCGCCGGCCAGCGGCTCGCCGCCGCTGGCCAGCGGGAACACCACGGTGAAGACCGAGCCCACGCCCAGTGTGCTCTCGAACGAGATGCGGCCGTGCATCTGCTGGACCAGGCGCTGCGTGATCGTGAGGCCGATGCCCGTGCCTTCCGGCCCGCCCGACTCCTGGCCCAGGCGGCTGAAGGGCTTGAACAGCTCGGCCTGGCGCTCCAGCGGAATGCCGGCGCCGGTGTCGCGCACCTCGATGCTCACGCCCTGCTGGTCGGCCAGCGCGCT
The DNA here is from genome assembly GCF_005503345.1 of Ramlibacter sp. 2FC. Lineage (NCBI taxonomy): Bacteria > Pseudomonadati > Pseudomonadota > Betaproteobacteria > Burkholderiales > Comamonadaceae > Ramlibacter > Ramlibacter sp. 2FC. Next base: position 80,430 of record NZ_SCMM01000005.1, on the reverse strand, counting down.
GATCACCACCGAGCCGCCGTCGCGGTTGTACTTGATCGCGTTGCTCAGCAGGTTCAGCAGCACCTGCTTGCCGCGCGTGAAGTCGAGCGCCGCCGCCGGCAGGCGCGGGTCGATGCGGGCGCGCAGCACGATGCCGCGGCGCTCGGCCATGGCGCGCAGCATCAGCAGGCAATCGTCGATCAGGGGGCCGACCGCCACGCTTTCGATCGACAGGTGGAGCTGGCCGGCCTCGATGCGCGCCAGGTCCAGTACCTCGTTGATCAGCTTCAGCAGGTGCTCGCCGCTCTTGACGATGTGCTCGGCCTGGCCGCGCTGGCGCTCGGACAGCGGCTCGCGCCGGCTGTTCATCAGCAGCTGGGCGAAGCCGAGCACGGCGTTGAGCGGCGTGCGCAGCTCATGGCTCATGCTGGAGAGGAACTCGCTCTTGGCCTGGTTGGCGCGCTCGGCCTCCTCCTTGGCGGCCACCAGCTCGAGGCGCTGGCGCTCGGCCTCGCGCTCGAACTGCCGGGCATGCTCGAACCCGTCCTTGAGCTCGGCGGCCTGACGCGCCAGCTCGAGCTCGTTGACCACCAGGGCCGCGAGCTCGCGCAAGGTCTCGAGGTCCTGCTCGGAAAATTCGCGTGGCGCCTTGTCGACCACGCACAGGGTTCCCAGCGCATGGCCGCTGGCCACCACCAGGGGCACGCCGGCGTAGGCACGGATGCCGGGAAAACCGGTCACCAGGGGGTTGTCGACAAAGCGCGGGTCCTGCAGCGTGTCGGGCACGACCATCGGCTGGCCCGCGTGCACCGTGTGCGCGCAAAGCGAGATGTCACGCGGGTAGGACGCGTTGCCCAGCCGCACCGAAGCCTTCAGCCATTGCCGGTCCGCGGCCACGATGGACACCATGGCGTAGGGCAGCGCGAAGACCCGTTGCGCCAGACGGCAGATGCGGTCCAGGGCCGGGTCATTCGGGGTGTCCAGCACCCGATAGGCCTCCAGCTCGGCCAGCCGATCAGCATCGTTGGTTGGTATCGGAGCCCGGATCATGCAGCAAAGCGGTCCCTGTAGGTCAAACGACGAGCGCCGTTCTTGGGCGGTCCGGCGCGGTTACACCGACAACGCGGCCGAGAGACGGTGTAATGCATATTGCCACACTTGTATCAAGATCCTACTGTTTTAGGCGAAAGCAGCGTGGCGTATCCGCCACGCCCGGCGTGCCAGCAGGCCCTGCAGCGCGGGTACGGGGGTCGGTTCCGCGACCAAGCTTACGCTGGCGAACGCTATGCCGGCAGGTCGGCCGGCGCCGCGGCGACGACCCGGTTGCGCCCTTCGTGCTTGGCGGCATACAGGGCCAGGTCGGCGGCGTGCAGCCAGGCGTCCACCTTGGGATCGTCGCCCTCCAGGCTGGCCACCCCCAGGCTCAGGGTGATCTCGCCAACCTCGGGACAGGCTTGGGCGACGGCCTGCGGCAGCGCGCGGCAGATGCGCTCGGCCAGGGTGATGGCGCCAGCCAGGCTGGTCTCGGGCAGCAGGATGCAGAACTCGTCGCCGCCCAGACGGCCCAGGCAGTCGGGCACGCGCAGCATGGCCTGCACATGGGAGGACACTGCGACCAGCACGCGGTCGCCCATGGCGTGGCTGAAGCGGTCGTTGATGCTCTTGAAGTGGTCGATGTCGAAACAGACCAGGGCCGCCGGCCGCTGGTAGCGCGCCACCCGGGCCACGCAGGCCTCCAGCTCCATGAGGATGCCGCGCCGGTTCAGCGCCCCGGTGAGCTCGTCGCGGCGCGACAGGCGTTCGAGCTTGGCCTCGATCTGGCTTTGCACCATGTTCATGCGGCCGACCGCGCCGACCTGTTCGCGGGTCTGCTCGAGTTTGGCCTCGAGCTGGCCCTGCGCCACGGCGAGGTTGGCCGCGTTGCCGCCGACCATCGCCACACCCAGGACCAGCCAGCTCAGGGACTGGGGCAGCAGCATGGTGTGCGAAGCCGACGCCGGCTCGCCGAGCGTCGCCGCGAGGGCGACGGCGCGGCCCAGGAACAGCGCGGCCGCCACACCCCAACAGATGGCAGCCACCTTGGCCGCCACCTGGCCGGGTGGCAGCGCGATCCGCCACACCACGGCGGCCGTGGTCAGCAGCAAGGCCGCCATGAGCAGGGCGCCCAGCAGCGTGCCTGGCGCCAGGACCTCAGGCCAGGCGCCACCCAGGGCAGTCATCAAGCCCACGGCGGCGATGCAGGCATAACCCCCGCGCCGCGCCGCGGTTCGCCCCGCCGCACGCTGGGCCCCCCACAGCTGCAGGACCAGCGACATGGCCATCGCCGTGTTCGCCAGGAACGGCAGGGCCGCGCCGGAAAACAGCCGCAGCTGCCAGGCGGCCAGTCCCAGCGCCACGACCGACAGGCCCCAGAGGCTGCCGGCCCATTCGCGCAAGGCGACCGGCCGGCTCTGCGCACGCGCCGCCAGGCTCAGGCCCGCCGCCAGGGCCATGGACATCAGGGCCGAGGTCAGGGCCAGGGTGGCGAAATCCAGGCGCATGGTGAGCGCGGACTCAGAGGCTGGGCGTCCAGTCGCGCGCCGCGTCTGCGGGCATGGGCCGGGCCAGCAGATAGCCCTGCACCTGGTCGCAGCCCAGCGCCTTGAGCAACTGCAGGGTACCGGTGTTCTCCACGCCCTCGGCCACCGTGGTCAGGCCCAGCTTCTGCCCCAGGTCCAGCGAGGCCGCCACGATGTCGCGCGACTCCGAGGAGCCGACCATGGACATGACGAAGGACTTGTCCACCTTCAGCTCGGTGAAGGGCAGGCGCGACAGCTGGGTCATCGAGGCGTAGCCGGTGCCGAAGTCGTCGATGCTCAGGTGAAAGCCCTTGATGCGCAAACGGGTCAGGATGTCGAGCGCATCGCCGAAGTTGCGCACCGCGCTGCTCTCGGTCAGCTCCAGCGTGACGCGCTGCGTCGCGAGCCCGAGCTGGGCGCACTGCGCGCTCAGCGCATCGGCCAGCGCCAGGTCCTGCAGCGCGCTCGGCGACAGGTTCAGCGACAGCGAGACCTCGCGGCTGGCCGGCTGGCCGGCCAGCCAGCGCAGGCCGGTGCGGAACACCCAGTCGCTGAGCGCGCCTATCAGGCCGCAGGCCTCGGCCATCGGAATGAAGCGGCTGGGCCGTATCGTGCCCAGATCCGGGTGCTCCCAGCGCACCAGGGCCTCGAAGCCCGCGAGCCGGCCCGAGGACAGCTGCAGCCGGGGCTGGTAATGCAGCTCGAACTGCTCGCAGGCGATCGCCTGCTCCAGCACCTCGGGCGTGATGTCGTCCTCGGTGTAGGCCGCCCACATCGACTGCTGCGAGTGCAGCGAGTCCTGCGGGGGTGGGCAGTCGAGCAGCTCGCGCAGCGCCTTGGGCGTGAACGGCTTGGGCAGCAGGCCCAGGAAGTTGAGCCCGCGCTGCGTCGCGACGCGCCGGGCCGACTCGAGGATCTTCGCCCCCATGCCGCTGGTGACGATCAGCCAGGCCGCGCAGCCACGGCTGGCAAGCAGGCGTATGACCTCGATGCCGTCCATCTTGGGCATGACCAGGTCGACCACCACATGGCTGGGCTGCCAGCGCTCCAGCTCGACGAAAAAGACCGCCGGGTCCACGCAGCAGCGGACGTCAAAACCGCTGCGCCGCGCGACGACCTCCATGGTCTGCGCGACCGCACTCTCATCGTCCAGGATCAGCAAGCGCTTGCTCATGTTGTGCCTCTTGGCTCCTCGTCCATGCCACCATTGTCCAGCAAGGCGCGCAGTTTGCCGGCCAGCTCGCCACGGCCGTAGGGCTTGTGCAGCCAGTCCACGCCGCCGCCCCAGATTTGCTGCGGCGCAGCATCCGGCCCCAGGTAGCCGGAGCAGAACAGCACCGGCAGGCCTGGGCGCAGCCTGCGCGCCTCGCGCGCGAGCTGCGGTCCGCCCATGCCTCCCGGCATGAGCATGTCGGTGAACAGCAGGTCCACCGACGCCCCACCGGCCAGCAGGTCCAGGGCCTGCTGGCCGCCGCCAGCGGTCTGCACCTGGTAGCCCAGGCCGCGCAGCAGCGCCGCGGCATGCGCGCGCACCAGCTCGTCATCGTCCACCACCAGCACGCGTTCGGCGCCACGCGCCGGCGCGTCCACGACCCCGCTGGCGCCGGCCTCGGCCTCGTCCGCCTGGGGCTGCGCCACCGGCAGGTACAGCCGCACCACCGTGCCCTGGCCAGGCCCGGAATCGATGCCCACCTGCCCGCCCGACTGCCTGGTGAAGCCATACACCATGCTCAGCCCCAGGCCCGTGCCCTGGCCACGCAGCTTGGTCGTGAAGAAAGGCTCGAACACCCGCTCCAGCACCTGCGGCGGCATGCCGCTGCCGGTGTCGCTCACGGCCAGCTGCACGTAGCGGCCGGGCACCAGCTCGAGATGGGGCGGCGCTTGCCCGGCCTCGAGCACCAGGCTGGACGCCTCCACCCGCAGGCAGCCTCCGGCCGGCATGGCGTCGCGGGCGTTGAGGCAGAGGTTGAGGACCGCCGTCTCGAACTGCGCGGGATCGATGCGCAGCGCCTCCAGCTGCGGCGCCAGCACCATCTGCACGGCCACCTCGGGGCCCAGGGTGCGTCGCAGCAGCGTCGCCATGCCCTCGAGCAGCTCGCCCGGCCGAACCACCCGAGGCCGCAGCGCCTGCCCGCGCGCGAAAGCCAGCAGCTGATGGGTCAACTCGGCGCCACGCCGGCCGGCGGCATGCACCATGGCCGCCAGCTCGGCCTGGGCCGGGCGATCGGCCAGGTCCTCCATCAGCAGCTCGGCGCTGCCGTTCATCACCGTCAGCAGGTTGTTGAAGTCGTGGGCGATGCCGCCCGTCAGCAGGCCCATGGCCTCGAGCTTTTGCGACTGCGCCAGGCGCTGCTCCAGCGCCCGCCGCTCGCGCTCGGCCTGCTTGCGCCCGGTGATGTCGCGCCCCACGACCACCCAGTGCGTGTACCAGCCCCTGGCATCGGCGACCGGCGCGATGTCCAGCTCCAGCCACAAGGGCGCAGCGGCGGCGCGCCGCTGCTGCAACTCGACCCGCAGTGGCTGCCAGCAACGCAGCGCCGCCTGGATGCGGGCGCGCTCGTCGGGGTCGGCCATCCCGTCCTGCCAGAGCGCGGGCGGACGGCCAATGGCCTGCTCACGCGTGCAGCCGGTCAGGCGCACGAAGGCCTCGTTCACATAGACGATGTTCGGCCCGGGCTCGCCCGTGGCCGTGTCCAGGATCATGACGATGTCGTCGATGCGCTCTATGCCGGCCTCGACCAGCTTGAGGTGCTCGCGCGTGGCGCGCCGCGCCGTGATGTCGCGGAAGAACACGGCCAGCCCCTGGCCCAGAGGCTGTGCCCGCACCTCCAGCCAGGCCTCGCGCAGCGTGGAGCAAGCCTCGAAGCTCACCGTGACCTGCTCGCGCAGCGCGCGCTGGTAATGCTCATGGAACACCGAGTTGCGCGCCTGGGGAAACAGCTCCCAGAGCCTGCGGCCGGTCATCAGCTGGCGCGGCCGGCCCAGGAAGTACTCGGCCTGCCGGTTCACAAAGCCCAGGCGCCACTGCCGGTCCAGCGTGAAGCAGGCCTCGGAGATGCCGTCCAGGAGCTGGCCCATTTCGTCGCCCAGGCCCGATACCGCTGGCGACGCCGTCATGTCACCCGCGGACGATGGGGGCTGCCGCGACGAATGTGACAGGGCTTGCGAACGAGGGGCCACCCATCGCCTCCTTCAGCCACCCGCGCCGGTCTGGCGCCTGGCCCAGTGCGCGTGCGCCTCGGGGAATGCCGCACGATAGCGCACCAGCAGCGCCAGCGCCTCCTGCTCGCGGCCCAGCAGCACCGCGCTCTCGACCAGCGCTTCGACCACGCGGGGCTCGGGGGCGTAGTGCAGCAGTGCGCTGGCAGTGCGGTAGGTCCAGACCGCGTTCTCGCGCGACAGCGCGCTCAGTGTCAGCTCGGCAAAACGCGCCTGGTCGCGAAACAGCCAGCTGCCGCGCACGGCCGCCAGCGGGTCGTCGCGCCAGGCCTCGGCCCGGGCCTCGGGCGGCAGGTAGACCTGACTCACGCGCCAATAGTCCCAGGCCGCGGCGCCGCTGGCCGCGATCAGGGCCAGCGCCAGCAGCTTCTGGGGCCAGGAGGCCAGGGGCTTCGTCGATGTCATGTGGCTTGCCGAACGCGTCGCCGCATTGGGCCAGAGCAGGCCCAGGCACAGGCCCAGCGCGATCTGGAAGGGACCATACCACAGCGGGTATTCGAGCCCGCTGTGCAGCGCGATCACCGCGAGCACGCCCCAGGCCATGCGGCGCGCCGCATCGGTCTCGCGCCAGGGCCGCGCGCGCCAGACGGCCCAGACCACGGCACCGCACAGCGCCATGGCCGCCGGCAGGCCCAGCTCCACCGCCAAGTGCAGCGGCAGGTTGTGCGCGTTGTCCAGGATGTCGCAAAAGCGCGGCCCCTCGTAGAGCGTGACGAAGTGGGCGTAGTCCAGCTCGCCCCAGCCCCAGCCCAGCCAGGGCCGCAGGGCAATCAGCTGCAGCACGTTGCGCCACAGCGTGAGACGGCTCGCGCAGTCCACCTGCTCGCTGGCCAGGCGCGCCAGGGCGCCCGGCGGCAGCGCGCCGAGCCCCGCCAGCCAGGGTAGAGCCATGCTCGCCGCGCCGTAGGCCAGCACCGCGACGACCAACATGCGCCGTTGCAGCGGCCGGCGCAACGCCCCCCAGCCGCCGGCCAACACCAGCACCACGGCCAGTTGGACCAGGCCGGTGCGTGAACCCGAAGCGGCGTTGCCGGCGGCCAGCAGGGCCGCGCCCAGCGTCAGCAGCACAGCCTGCTTGCGCTGCGCCGGCGAGGCCGCCAGGTACAGCCCGGCCACCAGGCCGATGTTGGTCAAAGAGGCGAACTGGTTGCGCTGGCGCAGATTGGCGAAGGCCTGGCCGACCTCCGTGGCGTTGATCCAGGGAGCGAGTGCGGCGCCGACGCCGGCGTACTGCATGAGGCCCATGAAGCTGCTGAGCAGGCCGGCCAGCAGCCAGGCCCAGGCCAGCAGATGCGCGCCCCGCCCCTGCTCGCCGGCCTGGGTCGCCGCGTAACCGGCGCAGACCATGAGCCCGCCCACCAGGGTCCCGGCCCACACCAGCGGCGCCGTCAGCGCGCTGGCCGCCGCGAGCGCACTCAGCGCCAGAACCAGGCCCGACAGCACGCGGCCCTGGGGCGCAGCCAGGAACCACAGCAGGGCGGCGACCAGCAGGCCGAACAGCATGGGTTGCACGGCGGGCGAGGGCCCGCCCGCAAAGGGCCAGAGCCACAAGGCCAGCAGCAGACCGGTCGTCGACCAGGCAGAAATCGTTCTTGTCATCCAGCGGTCAGGGCAGGCGCAGGCTGTCGCGTGGCAGGTGATGGTCGTCCAGTTTCTGTTCCATTTGTTCGCGCAGTTGCCGGTGGATTTTCTCACCGTGCTGCGCACGCAGCACCTGCATCTGTCGCGCCGCTTCCTCGCCCTGGCCGTTCAGCGCCAGCGCCAGCGCATAGCGGTACTGCGTGGCCGTCCAGGGGTGGCGCAGGGCCATCTGCCTGATCAAGCCCAGCTGGCCTTCCGGCATGCCCGGCCGCAGCTCGATGCGCATGCTGTCCAGCAAGGCGCCCAGCTGCGTCAGCAGCAACACCCTGGGCCGCTCGTGCCCGGCCGGCGTCTGGCCGACGCGCAGGGCCTCGAAACGCGCTACGCGGAAATCCTCTTCGACACGCAGGTACTCGACCGCCGACCAGAACACGAATCCCGCCGCCGCCAGCAGCAGGACCGCTGCAGGCCTGCGTCCCAGCCGAAGCAGCGGCCGGACACCGAGCCGGCCCTCGAGCACGCCGAGCGCCAGCATCACCGGCACGAGGAAATAGGCGTAGGCATGCGGAAACTCGAGCATCGCATGCACGCCGACCGGCAAGGCCACGGCAAGGGCGTACCAGCTGACGGCGTCACTGGCGGCGCGCAGCCGACGCCAGAGCCAGAGCGCCGTCGCGCCGACCAGCACCAGCGTCGCGGGGATGCCCAGCCACAGCGCCAGGTCCAGGACCAGGTTGTGGCTGTAAGTGAAGGGCTCGCTGGTCGCATAGGCGTGGGCCACGGCATTGTGCGCCTCGGCCACATTGCCCATGCCCCAGCCCCACCAGGGGCGCATCAGCACGGCCTCGATCAGTTGCGGCCAGACCGTCAGGCGCAGGCTGCCGGTCGCCAAACGGCCCTGGACCTCGCCCGGGCCCGCCATATGCACGGCCGCAAACACCGAGGGCCAGACCACGAACATCAGGCCAGCAATTCCGCCAGCAGCCGGGCCCCACCCCGCCGGCGTCCGTGCTGCCGCCCCGTGGCGCTTGGCGAGCCACCAAAGCAGCAACACGCCCAGTCCCAGCAGCCCTGCGCGCGACTCGGTCATCGCCAGGCCCGCAGACAACAGCGCCCACAGCAGGGCAGCGACCGCGCCGCCGAGCCGGCGGATGGCCAGTAGATGCATGACACTGGCCATGGCCATGACCAGCAGGATGGCCAGGTGGTTGGGCTGGCCCATGTTGCCGCCGGGGCGACGCAGACTGGGCATGCGCGCAATCCAGGCCGAGTCTTGCCACAGGTCGAAGGCCTGGGCGCCGGCCACCGCCGAGGAAACCATGCCGCCGACCAGCAGCACCGCAGCCAGCCGTTCCAGCAGGGACCCGTCATCCGCCGAGGCGCAGGCCGGCTCTTCGGCGCCCTTGGCGCCCGCGTAGCCCAGCGTCAGCGCCGTCGCACACAGGGCCGCATAGAGGACGAACACCAGCGCGCTGCCCCAGAAGGCGATGCTGCCCGCCGCCGCCTGCAACACCGCCCAGGCAGCCAGCGCCAGGAAAGGCCACGCAATGAGCGGGACCGCCAGCCGGTGGGAAAAGGCTCCCTTGGGACCCGGCATGGCGATACCGGCGCCCAGCAGCACGACCAGGAACGCCGGGGCCTCGGCATGCCAGCTGACCCAGGGGGGGAAATGGACGGGCACCAGCCAGGCCAGCGCCATAAGCAGGCCCATGCCGTAAGGCCAGCAGACGCCCAAAGAAAAACGCCCCGGAAGGGGCGTTTTCAGCATACCAATTAATGCCGCCTTCGACATCAGAGGCCGCGACAGGAACCCGGCAGGTACTTGCTCGGCACAGTAGTTACGAAAGCGCTGGTACCCGCGGCAGTCGTATTGCCGCAGACCCACTTGAATACCGCTGAGCCGCCCGTAGGAGTGGCATTGGCACTATCCAGGGGGACCAGCGTCACGAATTTTCCATCGATATTGGTCGCGTCAATGCCGGTGGCCGTTACGCGAACGGCACCGTTTGCATCGGTCTCAACCTTGGCCACGTACTTGGACGATGCCGTGGAGCTTTCGCAACCCCAGTCATTGGCCACGGGCAGGCTGCCTGCCGAGTTGGACTGGAACACTTCGGTAATCGTCGTACGGCAAGCAGATGCGGCTAGCACCACCTCGGACATTTTCGCCCGCTTGCTGTAGTCCTGGTACGCCGGCAGCGCCACGGCGGCCAGGATGCCGATGATCGCCACGACGATCATCAGTTCGATCAGTGTGAAACCCTGTTGCATGGAACGCTTCATTGCTTACTCTCCTTGAGTTGATGCACAAGTGCATGCCGGAGTCCGCAGATTTCGTGCCAGGCGGGAATCGGTGGCCGCGAGGCTCAAATTGAGCACCTTTGGATTAAATTTCCCGCCCTTTTCGGACTCGTCGGGCGCAGGGCTGACATTTCCCGTCAGGCCGCCCTGACAATTCGTGTCAGGCTCAGGCGCTTCAGGCGCGCACGAACTGCATCTGCACGCCCGACAGATCGATATGGTCACCGTCGGCCAGCATCAGCGGCTCGCTGCCCAGCGCCTGGCCGTTGACAGCGGGCGCCTCGCCTTCGATATGAGTCAGCGCGAAGCCCTGCGGCCGGTGCGTGATGGCGGCCACGCCGACCCCGGGCTTGCCCAGGGTGGTGACGATCTTGACCAGGGGCAGCTCGCGGCCGGCACCGGGCCCGTTCAGGACGCGGATACGGGGCCCGGTGCCCGGAGCCGGGGCGGCTGCCACGTCCGAGGCGACGGCCGGTGCGGCGGAAGGCAGTACGGAAGGTGCCGGCGGGGACACGGGCGCCGCCTGGCCGGCCGGCTGCTCCTGCAGGAAGCGCAGGCGGTACTTGCCGATCTCGACCAGGTCGTCGTGCTGCAGCTGGGCCAGCTTGACCGGCCGGCCGTTGAGGCGGGTGCCGTTGGTGCTGCCCAGGTCGTGCAGCAGCACCTGCTGACCCACCAGCTCGAGCGCCGCGTGCTCGCCGCTGACCGCGAGGTTGTCGATCACGATGTCGTTGTAGGGCCGGCGGCCGATGGTCGTGCGCGCCTGGGTCAGTTGGGCTTCCTTGATGACGACGCCGTCGATCGAGACGATGACTTTGGGCATGGGGTTCCTAGGGCCTGTTCTTGCGCCACGAGCCAAATTGTAGGATGGCCGCTCAGGCCGGGGCGCTCAGTTGCGCGAGCACGACGGAAACATTGTCGCGCCCGCCCTCGGCGTTGGCGCCGTCGACCAGGCGCTGCGCCTGCGCCTGCAGGCCGCCGCCCTGGGCGAGCAGGCCGGCCAATCGCTCGTCATCGAGCATGTCGGTCAGGCCGTCGGAGCACAGCAGGTACAGGTCGCCCGGCTCGACGGCCAAGGCGCGCAGCGCCAGCACCACACGTGCCTCCACGCCCAGCGCCCGGGTCAGCAGGAAGCGGCCGGCGGAGCGGGCCGCCTGGGCCGGCGTCAGCAGGCCGGCGTCGAGCTGGCGCTGCAGCAGGGTGTGGTCGGTGGTCAAACGCTCCAGACGCCCCTGGCGCCAGCAGTAGGCGCGTGAATCGCCCACATGGCCGAGCAGGAGCTGGCTGCCATGGAAGGCACCGAACACCACCGTGGTGCCCATGCCGGCGTATTCGGCACGGCTGGCCGCCGCCTGCAGGATGGCCTGGTTCACACGGTCGACGCAGTCGCGCAAGGCCCCCATGGCCTCGGCCGCCGTGGCCTGGCGGCCCGGCCCCGACAGCCAGGGGCCCAGCTCGGCGGCGATCAGGCTCACCGCCATGCGGCTGGCCACCTCGCCGGCCTGGTGGCCGCCCATGCCGTCGGCCAGGACGATCAGCCGGCTGGCCTCGTCGACGCAAACCGCATCCTCGTTGTTGGGCCGCAGCCGGCCGGCGTCCGTCAGCGCGCAGAAGCTGTGCAACATCATGACCGCGCCGCTGCGGATGGCCGATCAGGCGTTTCCTCAGGCCGTCTCCGTCTGGGCGGTGCGGCCGCGCTGCAGGAGCTTGCCGACCGCCAGCACGATCAGGGCACCGGCGACGCCCAGGGCGTAGTTCCAGGCCTTGCCCTGGGGCAGGTACTCGACCAGGCCGGGGTCGGTGTGCACCATGGTGCCGGCGATCCAGCCCAGCAGCATGCCACCCACGGTGATGATGAAGGGGAAGCGGTCCATCAGCTTGAGCACCAGCTGGCTGCCCCATACGATGATGGGAATGCTGACCAGCAGACCGAAGATCACCAGCGGCAGCTGGTGCTGCTCGCCCGCGCCCTGGGCGGCGCCGGCGATCGCGATCACGTTGTCTATGCTCATCACCAGGTCGGCCACGATCACGGTCTTGACGGCGCCCCAGAGCTTGTCGCTGGCCTTGATGTTGCTGTGCTCGTCCTCGTCCTCGGGCACCAGCAGCTTGATGCCGATCCAGACCAGCAGCGCGCCGCCGACCAGCTTGAGGTAGGGAATGGCCAGCAGGGTCAGGGCGAAGGCGATCAGGATCACGCGCAGCACGATGGCGCCGGCCGTGCCCCAGAGGATGCCCTTGGTGCGCTGGTGCGCCGGCAGCTGGCGGCAAGCCAGTGCGATGACCACGGCGTTGTCGCCGCCGAGCAGGATGTCGATCATGATGATCTGACCGACGGCGAGCCAGAAATGGGCGGTGAGGAATTCTTCCACGGTGATCTTTCGGACGGACGCCACAGGGCGTCATTGAAAAAAATGACAAAGCCGGATTGTCCCGCAGGAAATCCGGCTTGGCATTGTGGCAAACCGCAATGACGCCCGGCACCGGGCGCCATTGCGAAGGCCCCAGGCTTACAGCAGGCCCTTGAGCAGGCGCCCCATCTCGGACGGGTTGCGCGTGATCTTGAAGCCGCATTCCTCCATGATGGCCAGCTTGGCGTCGGCCGTGTCGGCGCCGCCGGAGATCAGCGCGCCGGCATGGCCCATGCGCTTGCCGGGGGGCGCCGTCACGCCGGCGATGAAGCCGACTATGGGCTTCTTCATGTTGGCCTTGCACCAGCGCGCGGCTTCCGCCTCGTCCGGGCCGCCGATCTCGCCGATCATGATCACGGCGTCGGTGTCCGGGTCGTCGTTGAAGGCCTGCATCACGTCGATGTGCTTGAGGCCGTTGATCGGGTCGCCGCCGATGCCCACGGCCGAGGACTGGCCGATGCCCAGCTCGGTCAGCTGCGCCACGGCTTCGTAGGTCAGGGTGCCGGAGCGGCTGACGACGCCGACGCGGCCCTTCTTGTGGATGTGGCCGGGCATGATGCCGATCTTGATCTCGTCGGGCGTGATCAGGCCCGGGCAGTTGGGGCCCAGCAGCAGGGTCTTCTTGCCGCCGGCGGCCTCCTTGGCCTTCATCTTGTTGCGCACTTCGAGCATGTCGCGCACCGGGATGCCTTCGGTGATGCAGATCGCCAGGTCCAGGTCGGCTTCGACGGCCTCCCAGATCGCGGCGGCCGCGCCGGCGGGCGGCACGTAGATCACGGAGACGGTGGCGCCGGAGGCCTGCTTGGCTTCCTGCACGGTGGCGTAGATGGGCACGCCCTCGAAGTCCTCACCGGCCTTCTTGGGGTTGACGCCGGCGACGAAACAGTTGGCGCCGTTGGCGTACTCGCGGCACTTGGAGGTGTGGAACATGCCGGTCTTGCCGGTGATGCCCTGGGTGATGACTTTGGTGTCTTTGTTGATGTAGATGGACATGGCGGACTCCTCTTAGGCGTTGACGGCGGCGACCACCTTCTGGGCGGCTTCGGCCATGGTGTCGGCGCTGATGATGGGCAGGCCGGATTCGGCCAGCATCTTCTTGCCCAGCTCTTCGTTGGTGCCCTTCATGCGCACGACCAGCGGCACGGACAGGTTCACGGCCTTGCAGGCGGTGATGATGCCGGTGGCGATGGTGTCGCAGCGCATGATGCCGCCGAAGATGTTGACGAGGATCGCCTTGACCTTGGGGTTCTTGAGCATGATCTTGAAGGCCTCGGTGACCTTCTCGGGGGTGGCGCCGCCGCCCACGTCCAGGAAGTTGGCCGGCTCGGCGCCGAACAGCTTGATGGTGTCCATGGTGGCCATGGCCAGGCCCGCGCCGTTGACCAGGCAGCCGATGTTGCCGTCCAGGCTGATGTAGGCCAGGTCGAACTTGCTGGCCTCGATCTCGGCCGGGTCCTCCTCGTCGAGGTCGCGCAGGGCGACGATCTCGGGGTGGCGGAACAGGGCGTTGGCGTCGAAGTTGAACTTGGCGTCCAGCGCCATCAGCTGGTTCTGGCTGTCACGGTTGAGCGGGTTGATCTCGACCAGGGAGGCGTCGGTGTCCATGTAGCACTTGTAGAGCTTCTGGAACAGGTCGACGGCCTGGGCCGTGGACTCGGCGGGCAGGCCGATGCCGGCGGCGATCTTCCTGGCCTGCTCGGCGGTCAGGCCGGCGAGCGGGTCGATGAACTCGGTGATGATCTTCTCGGGCGTGCTGTGCGCCACTTCCTCGATGTCCATGCCGCCTTCGCTGGAGGCGATGAAGGCGAGCTTCTGCGTGGCGCGATCGGTGACGACGGAGACGTAGTATTCCTTCTGGATGTCGGCGCCGTCTTCGATGTACAGGCGGCGCACCTTCTGGCCCTCGGGGCCGGTCTGGTGGGTCTTGAGCTGCATGCCCAGGATCTCGCCGGCCAGGCGCTTGACGTCGTCGATGCTCTTGGCGACCTTGACGCCGCCGCCCTTGCCGCGCCCGCCGGCGTGGATCTGCGCCTTCACCACCCACACCGGGCCGCCCAGCTTCTGGGCGGCTTCCACCGCCTCCTGCACCGTGAACGCCGCAATGCCGCGCGGCACAGGCACACCGAATTGACGCAAGATTTCCTTGCCCTGGTACTCGTGAATCTTCATGAAGTCTCTCTCAGGAGTGGATGGTTTTCACCTGGCTGCGGCGTTTGACTTCGAGCAGCCGGCACTGGACACTGCAGCCCACGACTGTATCATGCTGCAATGCACAAAAACCGTGCATGCCATGTCGCACGGTTCCATGGCAATCTGATGACAAACCCCTGCCGCGCCCGGCCGCGGCCCTCCTCTCCCGACAGGACAGCACCATGAGCAAGGTCTTCATCGACGGCGAAGCCGGCACCACCGGGCTGCAGATCCGCGAGCGCCTGCAGCAGATCCCGCAGGTCGAACTGGTCAGCATCGCGCCCGAGCGGCGCAAGGACCCGGCCGCCAAGCGCGATTTGATGGCCCAGGTCGACCTGGTCGTGCTCTGCCTGCACGACGACGCGGCCATCGAGTCGGTGGCGATGATCGATTCGCTGCCCGGACGCAAGCCCAAGATCATCGACGCCTCCACCGCGCACCGCACGGCGGCTGGCTGGGTGTTCGGCTTTCCCGAGCTCGCGGCCGGCCAGCGCGAGGCCGTGGTCCAGGCCCAGCGCGTGGCCAACCCGGGCTGCTATGCCACGGGCGCGATCGCGTTGATCCGGCCCCTGGTCGACGCCGGCCTGATTCCCCCGGACTTCGCACTCGCCCTGCCCTCGGTCAGCGGCTACTCGGGCGGCGGACGCAGCATGATCGAGGCCTACGAGAGGGGCGAGGCGCCGCTGTTCGAGGCCTATGCCCTGGGTCTCAAGCACAAGCACCTGCCCGAGATCATGGCCTACACCGGCCTCACGCGCCGCCCCCTGTTCGTGCCTTCGGTCGGCAACTTCCGCCAGGGCATGCTGGTGCAGCTGCCGCTGCACCTGGACCTGCTGCCGGGCCAGCCCAAGGCGGCGGACCTGCACGAGGCGCTGGCCGCGCACTATGCGCCGAGTGCGGCGGCCGGCGGCTGGGTCAGCGTGGAGCCACCGACCGAGGACGGCAAGCTCGACGCGCTCGCTCTCAATGACACCAACAAGCTGGAGCTGCGCGTGTTCGGCAACGACGCATACCACCACGCGGTGCTGATCGCGCGCCTGGACAACCTCGGCAAGGGCGCCAGCGGCGCCGCGGTGCAGAACCTGCAGCTGATGCTGGGGCTCTGAGCCCCGCTCAGCCCTCAGTCTTCTTCGGTGCCCGACACCACGCGCCGGATCGCCTCGGCGCCGAAGCCGCGCGCGGCCAGAAAACGCATCTGCCGCGCCCGCCCGGCCGCATCGGCCGCGGGCTCGCCGAACTTCTTGCGCCAGACCTCGCGCGCGCGCTCGAGCTCGGAGCCCTGCAACTGGGCCACGGCCTGCTGCACGGCCGCTGCATCCAGCCCCTTGGCCTGCAGTTCCTGGCGTATGCGCGCCGCGCCGAGCTTGCCGGCGCGCCGGTGCAGCAGCGACTCGACCACGCGCTGCTCGTCGATGAAGCCGCGGGCCTGCAGGGCGTCGAGCACGGCGTCCAGGTCCTCGCCCTCCTGCACATGCGGCGCCAGCTTGCGCGCCAGCTCGACGCGCGAATGCTCGCGCTGCGCGAGCAGGCGCAGCGCGCGCCCCTTGAGCGACAGCATGGGCGGCATCGCAGCGCAGCGCCCGGTCAGTCGCCGCCGGGCCGCCCCAAGGCGACTGCGGCCCCCTCGGGGGGCAGCGACGTACACGCAGTGACGAGCGTGGGGGCCATAAGCTACTCGGCGGCTTCCGCGCTCTCGTTGAGCAGCGGAATGCCCAGCGACTCGCGCACCTTGTTCTCGATCTCGTGCGCCAGGCCCGCGTTCTCGCGCAGGAACTCGCGTGCGTTGTCGCGGCCCTGGCCGATCTTCTCGCCGTTGTAGGCGTACCAGGCGCCCGACTTCTCGATGATGCGCGCGTTCACGCCCATGTCGATGATCTCGCCCTCGCGCGAGATGCCCTCGCCGAACAGGATGTCGAACTCGGCGGTCTTGAAGGGCGGCGAGACCTTGTTCTTCACCACCTTGACCTTGGTCTCGTTGCCGATCACCTCCTCGCCCTTCTTGATCGAGCCGGTGCGGCGGATATCGAGGCGCACCGAGGCGTAGAACTTGAGCGCGTTGCCGCCCGTCGTGGTCTCGGGCGAGCCGAACATCACGCCGATCTTCATGCGGATCTGGTTGATGAAGATCACCATGCAATTGGTCTTCTTGATGGTGGCGGTGAGCTTGCGCAGCGCCTGGCTCATCAGGCGCGCCTGCAGGCCGGGCAGACTGTCGCCCATCTCGCCCTCGATCTCGGCCTTGGGCGTGAGCGCGGCCACCGAGTCGATCACCACCAGGTCCACCGCGCCGGAGCGCACCAGGCTGTCGACGATCTCCAGCGCCTGCTCGCCGGTGTCGGGCTGGCTGATCAGCAGGTCTTGCAGGTTCACGCCCAGCTTTTGCGCGTACTGCACGTCCAGCGCGTGCTCGGCGTCGACGAAGGCGCACTGGCCGCCGAGCTTCTGCATCTCGGAGATGACCTGCAGGGTCAGCGTGGTCTTGCCCGAGGATTCCGGACCATAGATCTCGACCACGCGGCCGCGCGGCAGGCCGCCCACGCCGAGCGCGATGTCCAGGCCCAGCGAGCCGGTGGACACCACCTGGATGTCCTCGATCACCTCGCCCTCACCCAGGCGCATGATGGTGCCCTTGCCGAACTGCTTCTCGATCTGGGCCAGGGCGGCCTGCAGGGCCTTGGCTTTTTCGCTGTTGGCGGCGTTCTGGCCCTTGACGGCTGCGTCCATGAAAATCTCCTTGAAAATCAACGGGTTGTTCGGGTGGATCCAGCGTCTTCGACGACGACATGGATGTTTGAACAGTACTTTAGCAGCGACTTCCGGCAAGTAAACGGATTTTTTGGTCAGTTTGACTTACGATCTGGACATGCTTGCCAACACCGTCGAAGACAGCTGGCGCCAGACCCATCTGGGCCGGCTGCTGGGCCATGCCATGCGCCGCTTCGACGAGCGCGTGCTGGCGCTGATGGCCGGCAACGTGGAGGTGCCGCTGACCCTGTCCAACCTGGCTGCGCGCGCCCAGGTCAGCGCCGCCCATGTGCACATCACGCGCCATCTCGCCCTAGCCGGCTCGCGCCTGACCGAGCTGGCCGCCGCGGCCGGCATGAGCAAGCAGGCCATGGGCGACCTGGTCGACCAGTGCGAGGCCTGGGGCCTGGTCGCGCGCGGGCCCGACCCGCTCGACGCGCGCGCGCGCCTGGTGCGCTTCACGCCCACCGGCCTGGCCTGGCTGCAGGCCTTCCGCGACGCGGTGGCCCAGGCCGAGGCGGAGTTCCGCAGCGCGGTCGGCGACGAGGTGGCGACCGTGGTGGCGCTGGGCCTGGAGGCTTACGCCGCCTGAGCCGCATGACAAGCGCCTAGAATTTGCCGAAGCGCCCCGCGCAGCATGACCCCAAGCAGGAGACAGCGATGCGAATACTGATTGCCGAAGACGACCAGGTGCTGGCCGACGGCCTGCTGCGCACGCTGCGCAGCTCGGGGGCCGCAGTCGACCATGTGGGCGACGGCGCACAGGCCGACGCGGCGCTGATGACCAACACCGAGTTCGACCTGCTGATCCTGGACCTGGGCCTGCCCAAGCTGCACGGCCTGGAGGTGCTCAAGCGCCTGCGCGCGCGCGGCGCCGCCCTGCCGGTGCTGATCCTCACCGCGGCCGACAGCGTGGAGGAGCGCGTCAAGGGCCTGGACTACGGTGCCGACGACTACATGGCCAAGCCCTTTTCGCTGCAGGAGCTCGAGGCGCGCGTGCGCGCCCTGACGCGGCGCGGCATGGGTGGCGCCAGCTCCACGATCCGGCACGGCCCCCTGGTCTACGACCAGGCCGGGCGCGTGGCCACCATCGACGGCAAGATGGTCGAGCTGTCGGCGCGCGAGCTGGGCCTGCTCGAGGTGCTGCTGCAGCGCGCCGGCCGCCTGGTCAGCAAGGACCAGCTGGTCGAGCGACTGTGCGAGTGGGGCGAGGAGGTGAGCAACAACGCCATCGAGGTCTACATCCACCGCCTGCGCAAGAAGATCGAGAAGGGCCCGATCCGCATCGCCACCGTGCGCGGCCTGGGCTACTGCCTTGAAAAAATCCAGGGCTGAGTCAGCTTCCCGGTCGGCCAACTGGCCGGTCACCCTGTTCAAGCGCGAGCAGCGCTCGCTGTTCGGCGAAATCCTGGACTGGATGCTGACGCCGCTGCTGCTGCTGTGGCCGGTCAGCCTGGCGCTGACCTGGCTGGTGGCGCAGGGCATCGCCAACAAGCCCTTCGACCGGGCCCTGGTCTACAACGTGCAGGCGCTGGCACAGCTGGTCAAGGTCGGGCCCAACCACAAGGTCCAGTTCAACCTGCCGCAGCCGGCCAGCGAGCTGCTGCGCGCCGACGACTCGGACATGGTGGCCTACCAGGTGCTGGGCACCAACGGCGAGTTCCTGAGCGGCGAGCGCGAGCTGCCGCCCCCGCCCGAGGACGAGAAGCCCGCCATCGACGAGGTGCGCCTGCGCGACGCCGAGCTGCGCGGCCTGGAGGTGCGCGTGGCCTATACCTGGGTGGCGCTCGAGCTGCCCGATGCGCGGCCGGCCCTGGTCCAGGTGGCCGAGACGCGCGAGAAGCGCTCGGTGCTGGCCACCGAGATCATCAAGGGCGTGATGCTGCCGCAATTCGTGATCCTGCCGCTGGCCGTGCTGCTGGTCTGGCTGGCCCTGGTGCGCGGCATCAAGCCGCTGTCGCAGCTCGAGGAGCGCATCCGCGCGCGCAAGCCCGACGACCTGAGCCCGCTCGACGAGAAGGCCGTGCCGCTGGAGGTGGCGCCGCTGGTCTCGTCGGTAAACGACCTGCTGACGCGGCTCAAGGACTCGATCGCCACGCACAAGCGCTTCCTGGCCGACGCGGCGCACCAGCTCAAGACGCCGCTGGCCGGCCTGCGCATGCAGGCCGACCTGGCGCAGCGCGAGGGCGCCGGCGAAGAGGAGCTCAAGCAGTCGCTCAAGCAGATCGGCCGCGCCAGCATACGCGCCACGCACACGGTGAACCAGCTGCTGTCGCTGGCGCGCGCCGAGGGCGGCGGCACGGCGATCAGCCGCCAGCCCTGCGATCTGGCGCGCCTGACCATGGACGCGGTGCGCGAGGCCGTGCCGCGCGCCATGGACAAGGCGCTGGACCTGGGCTACGACGGCGCCGAGCCGGGCTCGCCCGGCGTGGTGCTCGAGGGCAACCCGACCCTGCTCAAGGAGCTGGTGCGCAACCTGGTCGACAACGCGCTCAATTACACGCCGTCGACGCCGGCACGGCCGGGCGTGATCACGGCACGCGTGCTGGCCGACCCCTTCGGCCACGCGCTGGCCTTGCAGGTCGAGGACAACGGCCCCGGCATCCCCGAGGCCGAACGCGAGCTGGTATTCCAGCCCTTCTACCGCGCGCTGGGCACCAACGTCGACGGCTCGGGCCTGGGCCTGCCCATCGTGCTGGAGATCGCCCAGCAGCACCGGGCCACGGTCGCCATCGAGGACGCCCACCCGGGCCAGCAGCCGCCCGGTGTCCGCTTCACGGTGCGCTTTGCGCCGGCGACGTCCTGATCAGCCGGGCTTGTACAGATTCAGCTGCAGGCGCTCGCGCTCGATCACGCGCGCCACCGGCGGCAGGGCCGCGATGCGCTGCACGAAGGCCCAGAGGTCGGGATGGTCCTCGGGGTTGATGCCGGCGATCGTGCCCCAGCGCAGGAAAGTGAGCGCATAGGCGTCCAGCGGGCCGAAGCGCTCGCCGCCCAGGAAGGCGCGGCCGGCGGCGCTGGCGGCGTGCACCAGGGCCTGCAGCTCGCCCAGCAGGCTGCGGAAGATCTGCGTGTTGTAGCCCTTGATCTCGGCCTGCGCCGCCGCGTTGTCGGTGAACTTCTGCGGCATGAAGATGTGCGTGAAGGTGGGATGGATGGTGTTGTTCATCCAGGCCAGGGTCTCGATGGCGCGGGCGCGGGCCACGGGCTCGGCGGGCAGGAAGCCGGCCTGCGGGAAGCGCTCGGCGATGTAGCTGACGATGGCCACGATCTGGGTGATGACCTGGCCGCCGTCGACCAGCACCGGCACCTGGCCGCGCGGGTTGATGGACTTGTATTCGGGGCTGTTCTGCTCGCCCTTGTGCAGCTTGACCATCACCGGCTCGTAGGGCTCGCCCGCGGCCTCGAGCAGGGTGTGCGGCACGAAGGAGCAGGCGCCAGGGGCGTAATAGAGCTTGAGGGTCATCGAAAGTCTCCGAAAAAAGGGGGTTGGATGGGGTTCAGCGGCAGGGGCGCAGCGGCTGGCCGGCCAGCGCATCGCGCGATTGTTCCACGCGCGCGCGCAGCGCGGCGTCGGCCATAGGCAGGCGCAGCCACTGGCCCGCGAGCTCGGCGCGCTCCTGCAGCACGCGCGCGGTGCGCACGCCGCGCTCGGCCAGCGCATCCAGGGCCTGGGCGGCGGCCGCCTCGGACGGGTAGTCGCCCAGCGACAGGCCGGGCGCCAGCGCGGCGCTGTCCACCGGCTCGAAGCGCAGCTTGAGCGCGCGCAGCTGGGCGCGCTTCCTGTCCAGCGCCTCGGCCGTTGGGAAGCGCCCCATGTAGACGATCCAGCGCGCCGGCAGGCGGCCGGGCTCCAGGGCCCAGCTGCCGGCCGGCAGGGGGGCCAGCGCCTGGCGCAGGACGGCGGCCTGGCGCTCATCGAACAGGCCGGCCTGCAGGCACTCGGTCCCCGCTGGCAGGCCCTGGAGACGGCGCGCCTCCTCGGGCGCCAGCAGGTGCAGTCCTTCGGGGTGGATCTGCTGGGCCAGGCGCTGCGGCTCGTCCTGGCGCTGCGGCGCCAGGCCCAGCGCACCCAGCCACTCGTGCGACCAGGCGTAATACGCGGCGTTGGCCAGCAGCAGGAGCAGGACCGCCAGGCGCAGCACGGGCTCAGGCCTCCTGCCGGGCCGCCCGGAGCCGTTGGTCTGCGAAGCGAACCAGGCGAAGGGCGGCCATGGCGCTGCTGCGCTGTACAGCTGCGCGCACGACGCTGCGCAGCGCCGCCCCAAAGGAGGCCTGCGCCCCCTCGGGGGGCAGCGAATACACGAAGTGATGAGCGTGGGGGCTCATCAAACCCCGCCCGAATCCGCCGGACGCACGCTGACCTCGGCGCTGGTGATTTCCTGCAGGCCCTGCGCAGTCTGCACCCGCAGCGCGCCGTCCTGGCCCACGCCCAGGGCCTGGCCGCGCGTGCCGTCGCTGAGCGTGACCGGACGCCCTTGCAGCATGTCGCGCGCGTTGAAGCGCGCCTGAAACGGCGCGAAACCGAGGCGCTCGAAGGCCTGCACGGCCTGCACCAGCGGCGCGGCCAGGCGGCCCAGGGCGCCCGGCGCGTCGAGCTCCGGCGCGATGGCCTGCAGCCAGGCCGGCGGCGTGGACAGGCCCGCGGCCGCGCGCGGCGCGATGTTCAGGCCCACGCCGATCACGGCGTAGCGCTGCACGCCCAGGCTGGTGGTCTCGATCAGGATGCCGCCGAGCTTGCGGTCCTGCCACCAGAGGTCGTTCGGCCATTTGAGGCCGATCTCGGGATGCAGGCTTTCCGCCACGGCCACGCCCACGGCCAGCGACAGGCCGGACCAGTCGACCGGCGCCAGCGGCAGGCCCAGCGAGAACGTAAGGGAATCGCCTGACGTGCTCTGCCAGTCACGCCCCAGCCGGCCACGGCCCGCGGTCTGGGCCTCGGCCACCAGCAGCACCGGCTCCAGTCGGCCGGCGCGCGCGCGGCGCATCAGCTCGCTGTTGGTGGAGTCGAGCTCGGGCAGGATCTCGACGCTGAAGTCGGGCAGCTGGGGCGAGACGGCCTCCCAGATCGCCTCGGCCGGCCAAAGCAGGTGAGCCCTGGACATGGGCTGCGCCTTCAGCGACGGCGCTGCGCCGGCGTCCTGGGCGTGGCCGGACGGCGCTTGGGCGCCAGCAGGGTGCCGCGGCAGTGGGAGCTGCCGCACCAGCAGGGGTACTCGGCCTTGAGCTTGGGGGTGTAGCGCTCGTCGATGATCAGGCCGTAGTCGTAGTTGAGCTCTTCGCCGGCGCGGATGTTGCGCAGCGCCTTGATGAAGACCCGGCCGTCCTGCTCGTCGGCCTCGCAGTTGGGCTCGCAGCTGTGGTTGATCCAGCGCGAGGAATTGCCGCCGTGGAGCGCGTCGATCACGCGGTCCTCGTCGACGTGGAAGTAGAAAGTGTGGTTCGGGTCCGCGGGGTCGTGCGGATGGCGGTCCTGCGCCTCCTGCCAGCTGATGATCTCGCCCACGTACTCGATGATGATCTCGCCTTCGGCGATGTCCTGCACGGCGAACACGCCCTTGCCGTGCACGCCGGAGCGGCGGGTCTGGATGCGCCGGGACGACGCGAAGCTGGATTTCTGGGGCACGGCAAAATTTTGGTAAGGTGAAACCGTACGCACATGTGCGCGTGCGTGCGCAGGTGCGCACGCGAGAAACCGGATTGTAATGAGATGAAAACCCTGGTCATTGCGGAAAAACCTTCGGTGGCCCAAGACATCGTGCGGGCGCTCACGCCCGTGGCGGGCAAGTTCGAAAAGCACGAGGACCACTTCGAGAACGACCACTATGTGGTCACCAGCGCGGTCGGCCACCTGGTCGAAATCCAGGCGCCCGAGCAGTTCGACGTCAAGCGCGGCAAGTGGAGCTTTGCCCATCTGCCGGTGATCCCGCCCTACTTCGACCTCAAGCCGGTGGACAAGACCAAGAGCCGGCTCAACGCGGTCGTGCGGCAGGCCAAGCGCAAGGACGTGGGCAGCCTGGTCAACGCCTGCGACGCGGGACGCGAGGGCGAGCTGATCTTCCGCCTGATCGAGCAGTACGCCGGCGGCCACAAGAATGGCCAATACCTGCCGCTGGGCAAGCCGGTCAAGCGCCTATGGCTGCAGTCCATGACGCCGCAGGCCATACGCGACGGTTTCGACAGCTTGCGCAGCGAGCAGCAAATGCAGGGTCTGGCCAACGCGGCGCGCTCGCGCTCGGAGGCCGACTGGCTGGTCGGCATCAACGGCACGCGCGCCATGACGGCCTTCAACTCGCGCGACGGCGGCTTCTTCCTGACCACCGTGGGCCGGGTGCAGACGCCCACGCTGGCCGTGGTGGTCGAGCGCGAGGAGCAGATTCGCAAGTTCGTCAGCCGCGATTACTGGGAGATCCACGCCAGCTTCCTGGCCGAGGCCGGCGAGTACCCGGGCAAGTGGTTCGACCCCAAATGGAAGAAGGACGCGGAAGACGGCGAGAAGAAGGCCGATCGCGTCTGGTCGCTGAAAGAGGCCCAGGCCATCGCCGACGCGGTGCGCGGCAAGGCCGCCACGGTCACCGAGGAGAGCAAGCCCACCTCTCAGGCTTCGCCTGCCCTGTTCGACCTGACCTCGCTGCAGCGCGAGGCCAACGGCAAGTTCGGCTTCTCGGCCAAGACCACGCTGTCGCTCGCGCAGTCGCTCTACGAGCGCCACAAGGCCCTGACCTATCCACGAACCGACTCGCGCCACCTGCCCGAGGATTACCTGGGCGTGGCCAAACAGACCTTCGAGATGCTGGCCGACAGCGGCATGCGCCACCTCGCGCCCTTCGCGCGCCAGGGCCTGGACGAGCGCTACATCAAGCCGAGCAAGCGCATCTTCGACAACGCCAAGGTCAGCGACCACTTCGCGATCATCCCCACGCTGCAGGCGCCCAGCGGCCTGTCCGACGCCGAGCAGAAGCTCTACGACCTGGTGGTGCGGCGCTTCATGGCGGTGTTCTTCCCCAGCGCCGAGTACCTGGTCACGACCCGCATCACGACTGTGACCCCCACGCTTGTCGCTGCGCGTACTGCGCTGCCCCCCGAGGGGGCCACGCCTGGCTTGGGGCGGCCCGGCGCTGCGGCGGCCGTCGACCACAGCTTCAAGACCGAGGGCAAGGTGCTGGTCAAGACGGGCTGGCTGGCGATCTACGGCAAGGAGGCGGCCGACGAGGTGGCCGATGCCAAGGAGGGCGACAAGGGCCAGAGCCTGGTGCCGGTCAAGCCCGGCGAGATGGTGCGCACCGAGACCGCCGAGCCCAAGGGCCTGAAGACCCGCCCGCCGGCGCGCTACTCCGAAGCCACGCTGCTGGGCGCAATGGAGGGCGCGGGCAAGCTGGTCGACGACGACGAACTGCGCGAGGCCATGCAGGAGAAGGGCCTGGGCACGCCGGCCACGCGCGCCGCCATCATCGAAGGCCTGCTGACCGAGAAATACATGCTGCGCGAGGGCCGCGAGCTGATCCCCACGGCCAAGGCCTTCCAGCTCATGACCCTGCTGCGCGGCCTGGGCGTGGAGGAGCTCTCCAAGCCCGAGCTGACTGGCGAGTGGGAATACAAGCTGGCCCAGATGGAGCACGGCAAGCTCTCGCGCGAGGCCTTCATGCGCGACATCGCGGCCATGACCGAGCACATCGTCAAGAAGGCCAAGGAATACGACCGCGATACCGTCCCCGGCGACTACGCCCAGCTGTCCACGCCCTGCCCCAACTGCGGCGGCGTGGTCAAGGAGAACTACCGCCGCTACGCCTGCACCGGCGCCGACGGCCGCGGCGAGGGCTGCGGCTTCTCGTTCGGCAAGTCGCCCGCCGGCCGCACCTTCGAGCCGGCTGAGGTCGAAGCTTTCCTGCGCGAGCGCAAGCTGGGCCCGCTGGAAGGCTTCCGCTCCAAGGCCGGCTGGCCGTTCACCGCCGAGATCGCGCTGCGCTATAACGAGGAAGACAGGAACTGGAAGCTCGAGTTCGACTTCGGCGACGACAAGAACGCCGAGGAGACCGGCGAGCTGGTGGATTTCTCGGCCAGCGAGCCGCTGGGCCCCTGCCCCAAGTGCGGCGCGGCTGTGCACGAGCATGGCAGCAACTACATCTGCGCCAAGTCCGTGCCGACCGCGGACCAGCCCACGCCCAGCTGCGACTTCAAGAGCGGCAAGATCATCCTGCAGCAGCCCGTGGCGCGCGAGCAGATGGCCAAGCTGCTGGCCACCGGCAAGACCGACCTGCTGGACAAGTTCGTCTCCATGCGCACGCGCCGCAGCTTCAAGGCCTTCCTGGCCTGGGATGCGGCCGCCGGCAAGGTGAATTTCGAGTTCGAGCCGCGCGAAAGCAAATTTCCGCCGCGCAAGACGGCAGCCGGCGCCGCCGCCAAGGCCGCCCCCGCCAGGAAGGCCGCGGCCAAGGCGCCGGCAGCGAAGAAGGCGGCGCCCGCCAAGGCCCCCAAGGCGCCGCGCAAGACCGCTCCGGGCGCGGGCCTCAAGCCCAGCGAGGCCCTGGCCGCCGTGATCGGCAGCGAGCCCCTGGCCCGCACCGAGGTCATCAAGAAGCTGTGGGACTACATCAAGGCCAACGGCCTGCAGGACGCAGCCAACAAGCGCGCCATCAACGCCGACGCCAAGCTGCGCGCGGTGTTCGGCAAGGACCAGGTCACCATGTTCGAGCTGGCCGGCATCGTCGGCAAGCACCTGGGCTGAGCCCGCCCGAAAGACAAGAGGAATACTGCGATGAAGATCAGCAAGGACACCGTCGTGACCCTGAGCTACCAGGTGGCCGACGCCCAGGGCAAGGCCCTGGAAGCGAGCACCGAGCCCATGGCCTACCTGCACGGCGGCTACGGCAACACCTTCGAGAAAATCGAGGCCGCGCTGGAGGGCCAGGAGCCGGGCTTCGCCACCACCGTGCTGCTGCAGCCCGAGGACGCCTTCGGCGCGCGCGACGAAAGCCTGGTGCGCACGATTTCCAAGGCCGAGTTCCCGCCCGGCGTGAAGGTCGGCGGCACGCTGCGCGGCCGGGCCGATGACGGCCACGAGCGCATCTTCACCGTGCTGAAGATCAAGGGCCCGCAGGTGGTCCTGGACGGCAACCACCCGCATGCGGGCAAGGTGCTGCGCTTCTCGCTCAAGGTGACGGACGTGCGCGCGGCCAGCGCCGAGGAGATCACCCACGGCCATGCGCATGGGGCGCACGGCCACCACCACTGAGCCGCGGTCCTGCGGGACGCGCAGCCGCCATGAAAAAACGCGCCCTCGGGCGCGTTTTTTCTGT
Organism: Ramlibacter sp. 2FC; assembly: GCF_005503345.1. Lineage (NCBI taxonomy): Bacteria > Pseudomonadati > Pseudomonadota > Betaproteobacteria > Burkholderiales > Comamonadaceae > Ramlibacter > Ramlibacter sp. 2FC. The sequence continues at coordinate 54,150 of NZ_SCMM01000005.1, read as the reverse complement.
GCGAGGCAATGACTTACTTGGCCGCCACCACGCGCGCCATTTCCAGGCACTTGTTGGAATAGCCCCACTCGTTGTCGTACCAGGACACGAGCTTGACGAAGCTCTTGTCCAGCGCGATGCCGGCCTCGGCGTCGAACACCGAGGTCATGGCTTCGCCGCGGAAGTCGGTCGAGACCACCTTGTCCTCGGTGTAGCCCAGCACGCCCTTGAGCGCGCCCTGGCTCTGGGCCTTCATCTCGGCGCAGATCTCGGCGTAGCTGGCCTCGCTGTTCAGTTCCACGGTCAGGTCCACCACCGAGACGTCGGAGGTGGGCACGCGGAAGGCCATGCCGGTCAGCTTCTTGTTCAGCTCGGGGATCACCACGCCCACGGCCTTGGCAGCGCCGGTGGAGCTGGGGATGATGTTCTCCAGGATGCCGCGGCCGCCGCGCCAGTCCTTGTTGGACGGGCCGTCCACGGTCTTCTGCGTGGCGGTGGCGGCGTGCACCGTGGTCATCAGGCCGCGCTTGATGCCCCATTTGTCGTTCAGCACCTTGGCCACGGGGGCCAGGCAGTTGGTGGTGCAGGAGGCGTTGGAGACGATCGCCTGGCCGGCGTAGCTCTTGTCGTTCACGCCGTAGACGAACATCGGCGTGTCGTCCTTGGACGGGGCCGACATGATGACCTTCCTGGCGCCGGCGGCGAGGTGCTTCTCGGCGGTTTCCTTGGTCAGGAACAGGCCGGTGGACTCGATCACCACGTCGGCGCCGACCTCGTTCCACTTGAGCTCGGCCGGGTCCTTGACGGCGGTCAGGCGGATCTTCTTGCCGTTGACCACCAGGGTGTTGCCATCGACGCTGACCTCGCCCTTGAAGCGGCCGTGCACGCTGTCGTACTTGAGCATGTAGGCCAGGTAGTCGGGCTCGAGCAGGTCGTTGATGCCCACGACCTCGATGTCCTGGAAGTTTTGCACGGCGGCACGGAACACCATGCGCCCGATGCGGCCGAAGCCGTTGATGCCGATCTTGATGGTCATGATTGGATCTTCCTAGAAGTTAAAAACCTGAAACTCAGCGGGCCAGCACGGCCTGCACCGTCTCGGCCACGTTCTCGGCGGTGAAGCCGAAATGCTTGAACAGCACCGGTGCCGGCGCCGACTCGCCGTAGCAGTCGATGCCGACCACGGCCGCACAGCCGTACTTCCACCAGCCGTCGGTCACGCCCATCTCCACCGCGATGCGCGGCAGGCCCTGGGGCAGGACTTCGCTCTTGTAGGCGAGGGTCTGACGGTCGAAGGCCGTGGTGCTGGGCATGGAGACCACGCGCACCGCGATTTTCTTTTCGGCCAGCAGCTCCTGCGCCTTCAGCGCCAGCTGCACCTCGGAGCCGGTGGCGATGATGACGGCCTGCGCCTTCTTCTTCAGGCCCACGCGGCCAGGCTCGGCCAGCACGTAGGCACCGCGGCTGATCTCGCCGAGGTCCGACTTCGGCGCGTAGGGCAGATTCTGGCGCGAAAGCAGCAGGGCCGTGGGTTTGTTCTGGTTTTGTAATGCCACGGCCCAGGCCACGGCGGTCTCGGCCGTGTCGGCGGGGCGCCAGACGTCGAGGTTGGGAATCAGCCGCAGGCTGGCCGCATGCTCGATCGACTGGTGCGTGGGGCCGTCCTCGCCCAGGCCTATGGAGTCGTGCGTGAACACATGGATCACGCGCTGCTTCATCAGCGCCGCCATGCGGATGGCGTTGCGGCTGTAGTCGCTGAAAGTCAGGAAAGTGCCGCCATAGGGGATGTAGCCGCCGTGCAGCGCGATGCCGTTCATGATGGCGGCCATGCCGAACTCGCGCACGCCGTAGTTGATGTGGCGGCCGACCTGGCCCTCGGGCGTGGTCACCACCTCGCCGGCCAGGTCGAAGCGCAGCGCCGGCGTCGACTTGGTGTTGGTCAGGTTGGAGCCGGTCAGGTCGGCGCTGCCGCCCAGCAGCTCGGGCAAGGCGGCGGTGAAGGCTTCCAGCGCCAGCTGCGAGGCCTTGCGGCTGGCCACGGTCTCGGCCTTGGTGTGGGCCGCGATCGTGGCGTCGACCGCGACCTGGTGGAAGCTCTTGGGCAGCTCGCCCTGCATGCGGCGCGCGAACTCGGCGGCGAGCTCGGGATGGGCGGCCTTGTAGGAGGCGAACTTGGCGTCCCACTCGGCCTCGGCGGCCAAGCCCTTGGCGCGCGCGTCCCAGTCGGCGTAGACCTCCTGCGGCACCTCGAACGGGGCGTGCTCCCAGCCCAGGGCCTCGCGCGTGAGCTTGATCTCGTCGGCGCCCAGCGGCTCGCCATGCGCCTTGGCGGTGTTGGCACGATTCGGCGAGCCCTTGCCGATGTGGGTCTTGCAGACGATCAGTGTGGGCTTGTCGGCGCTGTTCTTGGCGTCGGCTATGGCGCGCGAGACGGCGTCCACGTCATGGCCGTCGATCGGGCCGACCACGTTCCAGCCGTAGGCGGCGAAGCGCAGCGCAGTGTTGTCGATGAACCAGGGCGTGACCTGGCCGTCGATCGAGATGCCGTTGTCGTCGTACAGCGCGACCAGCTGGTTGAGCTTCCAGGCGCCGGCCAGGGCCGCGGCCTCGTGGCTGATGCCCTCCATCAGGCAGCCGTCGCCCAGGAAGACATAGGTGCGGTGGTCGACGATGGCATGGCCCGGGCGGTTGAACTCCTTGGCCAGCAGCTTCTCGGCCAGCGCCATGCCCACCGCGTTGGTGAGGCCCTGGCCCAGCGGGCCGGTGGTGGTTTCCACGCCGGGCGTGACGCCGGTCTCGGGGTGGCCCGCGGTCTTGCTGTGCAGCTGGCGGAAGTTCTTCAGCTCCTCGATCGGCAGCGCGTAGCCCGTGAGGTGCAGCAGGGCGTAGATCAGCATCGAGCCGTGGCCGTTGGACAGCACGAAGCGGTCGCGGTCGAACCAGTGCGGGTTCGCCGGGTTGTGGCGCAGGTGCTGGCCCCACAGCGCGACGGCGATGTCGGCCATGCCCATGGGCGCTCCCGGGTGCCCGGAGTTGGCTTGTTGGACGGCGTCCATGGCCAGCGCGCGGATCGCATTGGCCATGTTCACGCGGTTGGCGGTGGGCACGGTGAGGGTTTGGGCCATGTCAGGCAGCTCCGGGGAAATCAGGGGAAACCGAGGATTTTACCGTTTGGCCCCGGCGGCGCCTTTTCCGGGCCTGCGCAGAGCATGGCACCATAGCGGCATGAGGTTGACCGCGTCCCCCCCCTTGCCCCATGTGGCGGCCATGATCCTGGCCGCCGGCCGCGGCGAGCGCATGCGCCCGCTGACCGACCAGCGCCCGAAGCCCCTGCTGGCCGTGCGGGGCAAGCCGCTGCTGCAATGGAGCATGGAGGCGCTGGCGCGCGGCGGCTTCTCGCGCCTGGTGGTCAACACGGCCTGGCTGGGCGAGCAGATCGCGGCGCAGTTCGGCCCCCAGCCGCTGCTGGAGGCTTCGAGCCCGGCAGCCAGGGCCGAGCGCGTGCACATCGACTACTCGCACGAGGGACAGGACTTCGGCTATGCCCTGGAGACCGCCGGCGGCATCGCGCGCGCCCTGCCCCTGCTGGGCGATCCGTTCTGGGTGCTGGCCGGCGACGTCTACGCGCCGGATTTCCGCTTCGCACAGGACAGCGTGGAGCGCTTCGCCGCCAGCGGCATGCTGGCCCACCTCTGGCTGGTGCCCAATCCGCCGCACCACCCGCGCGGCGATTTCGGCCTCTCGGCCCAGGGCCTGGCGCTGAACCAGGCCGCGCAGACCTACACCTTCAGCACCATCGCCCTGTACCGCCGAGCGCTGTTCGAGCCGCCCTGGTGCGCCATCCTGCCCGGCAACCCGCAGGGCACGGCCGCGCCGCTGGCGCCGCTGCTGCGCGCCGCCATGGACCAGGGCCTGGTCAGCGCCGAGCTCTACCAAGGCGCCTGGACCGACGTGGGCACGCCCGGACGGCTGGCCGAACTCAATGCCGCATGACCGACACCTCAGGAACCGCACCATGAACCCCTCCCTCTACGCCCAGCGCCGCGCCCGCGTGGCGGCGCAGCTCAGCCCCGGCGGCATCGCCATCGTGCCCACCGCGCCCGAGCGCCAGCGCAACCGCGACAGCGACTACCTGTTCCGGCACGACAGCTACTTCTACTACCTGAGCGGCTTCAGCGAACCCAACGCCTGGCTGGTGATCACGGCCGACGGCCGCAGCACCCTGTTCTGCCAGCCCAAGGACCCGGAGCGCGAGATCTGGGACGGCCTGCGCCTGGGGCCCGGGGCCGCGCCCGAGGCGCTGGGCGTGGACGCCGCCTACCCCATCGGCCAGCTCGACTCCGAGCTGCCCCGGCTGCTGGAGAACCAGGCCACGGTCTGGTTCCCGTTCGCCACCCATGCGGGCCTGGAAAGCCGGATCGACGGCTGGCTGGGCAAGGTGCGCGCGCGTGTGCGCTTCGGCGCCCTGTGCCCGGCCGAGCAGCGCGACCTCTGCGCCGTCCTGGACGAGATGCGCCTGTTCAAGGACGCCGAGGAGCAGGCCATCATGCGCCGTGCCGCGCAGATCAGCGCCCAGGGCCATGTACGCGCCATGCGCCGCTGCGTCGCCATGCTGCGCGCGGGCGAGGACTTGCGCGAGTACCACCTCGACGCCGAGCTGCTGCACGAGTTCCGCCAGCACGGCTCGCAGTACCCGGCCTACGGCTCCATCGTGGCCGCCGGGGCCAACGCCTGCGTGCTGCACTACCGTGCCGACCAGGCGCCGATACGCGACGGCGAGCTGGTGCTGATCGACGCGGGCTGCGAGCTCGACGGCTACGCCAGCGACATCACGCGCAGCTTCCCGGCCAACGGCCGCTTCAGCGGCCCGCAGCGCGCGCTCTACGAGCTGGTGCTGGCCAGCCAGGACGCGGCCGTGGCCGAGACGCGGCCCGGCGCGCGCTTCACCGCGCCGCACGAGGCCGCCGTGAAGGTGCTGGCCCAGGGCCTGCTCGACCTCGGCCTGCTGGACGGCAAGAAGGTCGGCTCGGTCGACGACGTGATCGCCAACCGCAGCTACTTCCCGTTCTACATGCACCGCACCGGCCACTGGCTGGGCATGGACGTGCACGACTGCGGCAGCTACGTCGAGCCCGGCGAGCAGGGCCAGGTCAGCGAGCGCCGCGACCCGATCAGCGGCGAGACCATCAAGGACCGGCCCAGCCGCATACTGCGCCCCGGCATGGTGCTGACCGTCGAGCCCGGCCTCTACGTGCGCCCGGCCCCGGGCGTGCCCGAGGCCTTCCACCACATCGGCATCCGCATCGAGGACGACGCCATCGTGACCGACACGGGCTGCGAGCTGATCACGCGCGGCGTGCCGGTCGAGCCGGACGAGATCGAGGCGCTGATGCGCGGTTGATCCCGGCGCCGACGATTGGATGCCAGGCGGTATGAGTCAACCGGCCCGGCGCAGGGTCAGGTTGATGCGCTCGGCGCCCGTCAGCGGATGGCTGCCCTCGGCCAGCGGCAGCACGCCGTGGTAGACCAGGCGCGAGGGCCCGCCCCAGACCACCACGTCGCCATGCGCGAGCGGCAGGCGCCGCGGCCGGTCGGCGCGGCGCAGCCCGCCCCAGAGGAAGACGGCCGGCAGGCCCAGCGAGACCGAGACGATGGGCCTGCCGAAGTCGCGCTCGTTGCGGTCCTGGTGCAGCGAGAGTCGGTCGCCGGGCCGGTAGCGGTTGACCAGGCAGGCGTCGGGCTGGAAATCCGCAAAGCCCGCCTCCCTGGCCGCCGCCTGCGCCAGGCGCAGCAGCAGCGGCGGCATGGCAGGCCAGGGGCGGCCGCTGTCGGGGTCGAGCGGGTCGTAACGGTAGCCGCGGCGGTCGCTGACCCAGCCCAGCGCGCCGCAGTTGCTCATGGCCACCGACATGGTCTGGCCGCCCGGCGTCAGCATCTGGCGTAGCGGCGCCTGCGCCGTGATCGCCTCCACCTCGGCCAGCAGCGCTGGCGCATCATCCAGCGCGAAACCCGGCAGCAGGACCGCGCCCGGCCCGAGCATGGTCGGCCCCAGGTCGAACAAGGCCTGCGTCACGCGCTGGCCTCGCGCGCCAGCAAGGCGGCCTTGCGCGCCACGCCCCAGCGGTAGCCCGACAGGCCGCCGTCGCTGCGCACCACGCGGTGGCAGGGAATGGCCACGGCCAGTGGGTTGGCGGCGCAGGCGCCGGCCACGGCGCGCACGGCGCGCGGCGCGCCCAGGCGCTGCGCGAGCTCGGTGTAGCTGCAGGTCTGGCCCGGCGGGATCTCGCGCAGCGCCTGCCACACGCGCTGCTGGAAGGCCGTGCCGCGCAGGTCCAGCGGCAGGTCCAGGCCCAGGGCCGGCGCCTCGACCAGGCCGACCACCCGGGCCACCCATTGCTCGAAACCCGCGTCGCCGCCGACCAGGGTCGCCCTGGGGAAGCGGTCCTGCAGCTCGCGCAGCAGGGGCTCGGGCTCGTCACCCAGCGCGATGGCGCAGATGCCCCGTTCGCTGCCGGCCACCAGGATGGCGCCCAGCGAGCATTGGCCGAGCGCGAAGCGGACCTCGCTGCCCGCGCCGCCGGCACGATAGCGCCCCGGCGTCATGCCCAGGACCTGGTCGGCCTGCTCGTAGAGGCGGCTGCTGCCGCCGTAGCCGGCCTCGTACAGCGCCTCGGTCACCGGCGCGCCGCGCGCCAACGCCTCGCGCAGCCTCTGCGCGCGCGCGGCCTGCGCCCAGGCGCGCGGCGTGAGGCCGGTGTGCTGCTTGAACAATCGGTGCAGGTGATGCGGGCTCAGGTCCAGCTGCCGGGCCAGCTCCGCCAGTGGCAGCGCCTGTTCGCTGGCCGCGATCAGGCGGCAGGCCCGGGCCACCAGGGCCGCGTGGCGTTCGGGCAGCGCGGCCTCCTGGGGCCGGCAGCGCAGGCAGGGCCGGAAGCCCGCCTGCTCGGCCTCGGCGCAGCTGGCGTGAAAGCGCACGTTCTCGGGCCGGGCGTGGCGCGAGGGGCAGGAGGGCCGACAGTACACGCCGGTGCTGCGCACCGAGTAGACGAAGCGGCCGTCGGCCTGCGCATCGCGCGCCAGCACCGCGGCCCAGCGCGGGTCGCGCAAGGTCGCGGCCGCGGGGTCGGCCGGCTGGGAGGCGGAACGGGTCACGGCGTCTTCCTTTCGTCGCAGGGGCTGCATGAAAGGAAATTTAGCCGCAGCGCCGCGTCTTCGCACTCCGCGGCTTGCTTTCAAATTCGAGCCGAGGGCGGCGCGCTCAGCGCTACTGGAAGATGGCCTCGAGGTCGGCCTCGATGGGCGCGCCCTCGAGCTTGAGGCTGCGCTCGATGTCGTCCAGGTGGTGCAGCATCAGGGCCTGGGCCTTGGCCAAGTCCTTGGCCGCGATCGCGTCGACGATGTGGTCGTGGTCGTCGGCCCGGCAGCTGGTCGCCGTCGGCGCGTCGTACAGGAAGATGATCAGGCAGGTGACGGTGGACAGCTCGCGCATGCTGCGCACCAGGGCGGTGTTGCCGGCCAGCTCGGCCAGCAGCAGGTGGAACTCGCCCGACAGGCGCACGATGGCGCGCTTGTCGTCCATGCGCCGGGCCTCGACCTCCTTGCGCTGGTGCTCGCGCAGCCGCGCCAGCATGGTCGCGTCCAGGCGCTCGACCAGACGCTTGATGATGCCGGGCTCGATCAGGCGCCGCGCCTCGAACACGTCGTAGGCCTGCTCCACCGTGGGCTTGGCGACGAAGGCGCCGCGCTGCGGGAACAGGTCGACCACGCGCTCGTTGGCCAGCCGGGCCAGCACCTCGCGGATGCGGGCGCGGCTGGTGCTGAAGATGGTGGCCAGGCGGTCCTCGCCGAGCTTGGTGCCCGGCGCCAGGCGGTGCTCCTGGATCGCCGTATACACCTTCTCGACGATTTCCTCGACGGTCTTTTCCCGCGCCGGGGCGGCCTTGCTGAGCGCTGCTGTGTTTTTTGGTGGCATTTGGCAGAAACAGGCTTGCCGCGCGGTGGCCGGGGCCGGTCACCGCTGGCGCCCACGGGGCGCCTGAAGGCAAGGCCGCATTCTAGCCATCCGTGCCCGTTCGCGCCGGCAGGGCTGCCACGCGCGGCAGCAGCGTGGGCGCGCCGCAGGCCAGGAACTGCCCGGGCCGGGACGGCGGCCGGAAGTCCTGGCCGTCCCAGACGACCTCGCCGCGCGCGATCGTCAGGCCCGGCCAGGCACGCAGGCGCTGGCCCTCGTAGGGCGTGTGGTCCACCGCGTGGTGTAGATCGGCGTTGCGTATGACGCGCTCGCCCTCGTCCCAGACCACCAGGTCGGCGTCGGCCCCCACGGCGATGGTGCCCTTCCTCGGGTGCAGGCCATAGGCCTTGGCCGGGTTGGTGGCGGTGAGCTCGACGAAGCGGTTCAAGGTGATGCGCCCGCCCAGCACGCCCTCGGAGTACAAGAGCGCCATGCGGGTCTCTATGCCGGGGATGCCGTTGGGGATGTGGCGGAAGGCCACCTCCTGGCCGCCGGGCTTCTTGCCCTCGGGGCTGTCGTAGTTGAAGGGCGCGTGGTCGGAGGAGAAGACGGTGAACAGGCCGTCGGCCAGCCCGTCCCAGATCACCTGCTGGTTGGCCTTGTCGCGCGGCGGCGGGCTGCAGACGCAGCGCGCGCCCAGGTAGCTGTTGTCTATGCCGAGATCCTCGGCGGAGAGGAACAGGTACTGGGGGCAGGTCTCGGCGAAGACCTTGAGGCCCTGGGCGCGCGCCCAGCGGATCTGCTCGACGGCCTCGCGTCCCGAGACATGGACGACCAGGATGGGCGTGTCCACGAGCTCGGCCAGGGCGATGGCACGGTGGGTGGCCTCGCGCTCGACCAGCATGGGGCGGCTCAGGCCATGAAAGCGCGGCGCGGTCTGGCCGGCGGCCTCGAGCTTTTTGGTCAGCCAGGCGATGCAGTCGGCGTTCTCGGCATGGACCATGGCCATGGCGCCGTGCTGGCGCGCGACGGCCAGCACATCGAGGATCTGGCCGTCGTCGAGCTTGAGCTCGTCGTAGGTCATGTAGATCTTGAACGAGCTGTAGCCCTCGCGGATCAGGGCGGGCAATTCCTCGCCCAGGACCTGGGGCGTGGGGTCGCTGACGATCAGGTGGAAGGCGTAGTCCACATGGGCGCGGCCCTCGGCGCGGCGGTGGTAGTCGGCGACGGCGGCGCGCAGCGACTGGCCCTTTTCCTGGGCGGCGAAGGGGATGACGGTGGTGGTGCCGCCGCAGGCGGCGGCGCGGGTGCCGCTGTCGAAGTCGTCGGCCATGCGCACCGGCGGAGCCATGGGCTGGTCCAGGTGGCAATGGGCGTCGACGCCGCCGGGGGTGACGACGCGGCCGGCCGCGTCGATCTCGCGCGCGCCGGCGGGCAGCTGGGTGCCGATCTGCACGATGCGGCCGTCGCGTATGCCGAGATCGGCCTCGAAGGTGTCGCTGGCGGTGGCCACGCGGGCGTGGCGCACCACCAGGTCAAAGGCGGGAAAACTCATGCTGCTGCTTCCGAACCCCGGCTCAAGCCACTTCCTGGAACAGCCGGCCCCAGCCCTTGAGCTCGCGCGGGTCCACGCCCACGGTCTTGAGCGCGCGCCAGACCACGGTGGCCACCGAGTCGTAGATCGGGATGCCGAGCTCGCGCTCCATCTCGTCGACCAGCTGCGCGCCGCGCAGGTTGGTGCACATGATGGTCATGGCCTCGGGCCGCGCCTGGGCCGCTTCGCGCAGCATGCGGCGCAGGGTCTCGGGCTCGACCTCGCCGAAGTCGTAGTTGACCGTGATGCTCAGGTGCTGCTCGGACACGCAGGGCACGCCTATGCCCGCGTAGTTGGCCATGATCAGGCGCTGCACCTCCTCGACATAGGGCGAGACCAGGCCCAGGCTGCGCGCGCCCTGCGCGGCCAGGATCTCGTTGAGCGCCAGCACCGAGGTGGTGGCCGGTATGCCGGTGGCCTCGGTGATGCGCGCGCACAGCTGGCGGTCGCGCTCGAAGCCCAGCCAGCTGGCCGAGGTGCCGCTCCAGCAGATCACGTCGACCCGGGCGTCGGCCAGCAGGCGCGCCGCCTCGAGGATCTTGCTGTCGTCGAACTGGTTCAGCGACTGGTCGCGCATCGAGATCTCGGTCACGGTGAAGCGCGAGAAATGCGCCGAGACACCCGGCAGGCTGCCGACCATGGCGCTGGTCAGCGGCTCCAGCGCGGTGTTGGAGGACGGCGTCAGCACGCCGATGAGTTTGCGTTGGCTCATGGTGGGTCTTTCTTGGGTTCAGGCGGCCTTGCGCGCCTTGGGGTGCTTGGGCACGAACCAGAGGATCAGCAGCACGGCCAGCAGCTCGACCGCGGCGATCACGAACAGGCCCGGGCTCAGGCCGCCGGTGGCGGCCTTGACCTCGGCCAGCATGAAGGGCGAGCCGAAGCCGGCGAGGTTGGCGATCGAGTTGATCAGCGCAACGCCCACGGCCGCGGCGGCGCCGCTGAGCAGGCGGTTGGGCATCTGCCAGAACACCGGGAAGGCGCTGCTGGTGCCGATGACGGCGATCACCAGGCCGGTCAGCACCAGGGCCGGGCTGCGGCCCAGCGAGATGGCCACGATCAGCATGCCGATCACGCCCAGCAGGGCCGCGCCGGCGCAATGCCAGCGCACCTCCTGCTGGCGGTCCGAATGCGAGCCGTTGGCGATCTGCGCCACCGCGCCGAGCAGGAAGGCGCCCGACATGATCCAACCTATGGTGGCGGGGTTGGTGTAGCCCAGCTCCTTGACGATGCTGGGGCCGTAGAAGTTCAGCGTGGCGTTGGCGGCGACGATGCTGAAATAGATCAGCACGAACAGCCACAGGCGCGCATCCTTGAGCGCGGCGAACACGCTGTGCTCGCGGTGGCCCAAGGCCTGGTGGTCACGCTCGAGCTCGGCGGCGACCAGTTGCTTCTCGCGTGCGCTCAGCCAATTGGCTTCCTGCGGGCGGTCGGTCAGGTAGAAGTAGGTGAAGACGCCGGCCAGCACGGTGGGCGTGCCCTCGATCAGGAACACCCATTGCCAGCTCGACAGGCCGCCCACGCCGCCCATCAGGTTCAGGATGTTGCCGGCCAGCGGGCCGCCGACCACGCTGGACAGCGCCGAGGCGGCGGTGATCAGGCTCAGCACCTTGGCCCGGCGTCCGCTCGGGAACCAGTAGGTCAGGTAGACGATCACGCCGGGCAGGAAGCCGGCCTCGAACGCGCCCATCAGGAAGCGCAGCGCGTAGAACACCTCGGGGGTCTTGGCGAACATCATCGCGATGCAGGTCGCGCCCCAGCCGATGGTGATGCGCATCAGGGTCTTCTTGGCGCCGATCTTCTGCAGCATCAGGTTGCTCGGGATCTCGAAGAAGAAGTAGCCGAGGAAGAAGATGCCGGCGCCCAGGCCGTAGACCGACTCGCTCCACTTGAGCTCGTCGAGCATGGTCAGCTTGACGTAGCCGACGTTGACACGGTCGATCCAGGCCAGCAGCCAGAGGAAGGCCAGGAAGGGGATCAGCCGCCAGGTGATCTTGCGGTAGGTGGTGTCGATCTCGCTCTGGGAGTGCGGTGCCGCCCCGGCGTGAACGGTGGTTGAGAGGCTCATGGTCGATGTCTCGCGATGTGGATGTGGCGCGCCGGTTCGCCTGGGATGCCCCGCCGTTCCGGCCCATTGTGCAGCCGTGGAGCGGCAGGCGTGCGCGCAACGCCCCGGATCCTCGACAACATGAGGGCAGTATAGAAATACTCAGACAACTATGTCAACAACGTTGTTGACAATTAATTTCAGGGCTTTCCCTGGGTCGAGTCATGTGGCAAAAAATAGTTTTCATCAATTGATTAGCAATCATCAATTGGCAAATTTAATTGAAATTTTCTACCATTTCCCCTGCCGCGATTGAAGACATCAATCGATTTACCCACCGCCCCACGACTGGAGTTCCCATGAGCAAGCCGCAACGCCCCGAGATCAAGACCTTGGCCAACCTCGAGGCTGCCTTCGCCGGCGAGTCCATGGCCCACATCAAGTACCGCTATTTCGCCAAGCCAGGGCCTGTTCACGCTGTTTTTGCCAGTGCGAAAACAGCGCGAGCTAGGCCCTAGCGCGCGAGATGGGCGACGAGGACACGGCGCGCGCCTTCGAGGCCACCGCCGACCAGGAGGTCATGCACGCCTTCGGCCACCTGGACCTGCTCTACCCCCGGGCCACCATGACGCCGGCCAAGGCGCTGCAGATCGCGATAGACGGCGAGACCTACGAATACAGCGAGATGTACCCGGGCTTTCGCGCCACCGCCGAAGCCGAGGGCCATTGGGCCGCCGTGGCCGAGATGGACGAGCAGATCGCCGAGTCCCGCGAGCATGCCGCGCAGTTCCGCGCCACGCTGGAGAAAGCCCGCAAGCGCTTCGCCGCGCTGGCCAAGGTCGAGGAGCGCCACGCCCGCCACTACCAGGACCAGCTGGCCCAGGTCGCGGCCTGAGGCCGGTCCAGGCGTCCGGGCGACACCCTCTTCATCGAACCCTTCATCTGCAAAGGAAGACCCATGAAAACCTACATCTGCATCGTGTGCGGCTTTGTCTACGACGAGGCCGCCGGCCGCCCCGAGGACGGCATCGCGCCCGGCACGGCCTGGGCCCAAGTTCCCGAGGGCTGGGCCTGCCCGGATTGCGGTGTGGCCAAGGCGGACTTCGAAGTCGTCGAGATCTGAGCCCGCCCGGCCTCCATGCCGGTGGCCGTCAAGACCTCGGCGCCGCGCCCAGGGAAAACCCGGGAGCGATATATATTTGACATCTAAACTATTTATGTGTAATCTTTCCTCGTCCCACCGCCTCCAGCCGGGGCGGCTCAATGACCCTGTGATCGAGGAAAACGCATGAACATCGTCTGCATCGGCGGCGGCCCCGCCGGCCTCTACTTTGCCCTGCTGATGAAGCAGCAGGACCCGTCGCACGACATCACCGTGGTCGAGCGCAACAAGCCCTACGACACCTTCGGCTGGGGCGTGGTGTTCTCCGACCAGACCCTGGGCCACCTGCGCCAGGCCGACCCCAGGACGGCCACGCAGATCCTCGACGCCTTCAGCCACTGGGACGACATCGAGGTGAACATCCGCGGCCACAAGCTGCGCTCGGGCGGCCACGGCTTCTGCGGCATAGGCCGCAAGCGCCTGCTCAACATCCTGCAGGCGCGCTGCGAGGAGCTGGGCGTCAAGCTGGTGTTCGAGACCGACGTGCAGAGCGACGAGCAGTACCCCGACGCCGACCTCGTGATCGCCAGCGACGGCCTGAACAGCCGCATCCGCACGAAGTACGCGGCGACCTACCAGCCCGACATCGACACGCGGCGCTGCCGCTTCGTCTGGCTGGGCACGCGCAAGCTGTTCGACGCCTTCACCTTCGCCTTCGAGCAGACCGAGCACGGCTGGTTCCAGGCCCATGCCTACCGCTTCGACGATCAGACCTCCACCTTCATCGTCGAGGCGCCCGAGGAGGTCTGGCTCAAGGCCGGCCTGGACAAGATGGAGAAGGAGGAGGCGATCGCCTTCTGCGAGCAGCTGTTCGCCAAGCACCTGGACGGCCATGCGCTGATGTCCAACGCCTCGCACCTGCGCGGCTCGGCGCAGTGGATCAAGTTCCCGCGCGTGGTCTGCAGGACCTGGGTGCACCACAACGGGCGGGCGCCGGTGGTGCTGATGGGCGACGCGGCCCACACCGCGCATTTCTCTATCGGCTCGGGCACCAAGCTGGCGCTCGAAGACGCGATCGAACTGGCGCGCTGCATCGCCCGGCACCCGGGCGAGCTGGCCGCGGCGCTCGCGGACTACGAGGCGGTGCGCAGCGTCGAGGTGCTGCGCATCCAGAACGCGGCGCGCAACTCGACCGAGTGGTTCGAGAACGTGACGCGCTACGCCGGCCTGCCGCCCGAGCAGTTCGCCTACTCGCTGCTCACGCGCAGCCAGCGCATCAGCCACGAGAACCTGCGCCTGCGCGACAAGGACTACGTGGAACGCTACGAGGACTGGATCGCCGAGCGCGCCGGCGCGCAGCGCGCGCCCAGCGCCGCGGCCATCCCGCCCATGTTCACGCCCTTCACGGTGCGCGGCCTCACGCTCAAGAACCGCGTCATGGTCTCGCCGATGGCGCAGTACTCCTGCGTCGACGGCCTGGCGGCCGACTACCACCTGGTGCACCTGGGCGCGCGCGCCATGGGCGGCGCGGGCCTGGTGATGGCCGAGATGACCTGCGTCTCGCCCGATGCGCGCATCACGCCCGGCTGCCCCGGCCTGTGGCACACCGGGCAGCGCGACGGCTGGAAGCGCATCGTCGACTTCGTGCATGCCAACAGCGATGCCAAGATCGCGCTGCAGCTCGGCCATGCCGGCGCCAAGGGCGCGACCCGCCCGGCCTGGGAGGGCATAGACCAGCCGCTGGACGAGGGCGCCTGGCCACTGCTCTCGGCCTCGCCGCAGCAATACCTGGATGGCGTGAGCCAGTGGTCGCACGCCATGACGCGCGCCGACATGGAGCGCGTGCAGGCCGACTTCGTGCACAGCGCGCGCTGGGCCGACGAGGCCGGCTTCGACTGGCTGGAACTGCACTGCGCCCACGGCTACCTGCTGTCCAGCTTCATCTCGCCGCTGACCAACCAGCGCACCGACGACTACGGCGGCCCGCTGGAAAACCGGCTGCGCTATCCGCTCGAGGTGTTCCACGCCGTGCGCGAGGTCTGGCCGCAGCACAAGCCGATGTCGGTGCGTATCTCGGCGCACGACTGGGTCGAGGGCGGCATCACGCCCGACGACGCGGTGCAGATCGCCAAGGCCTTCAAGGCCGCGGGCGCCGACCTGATCGACTGCTCGTCGGGCCAGGTCAGCAAGAAGGAGCAGCCGGTCTACGGACGCATGTTCCAGACCCCGTTCGCCGACCGCGTGCGCAACGAGGCCGGCATCGCCACCATCGCCGTGGGCGCGATCTCCGAGGCGGACCATGTGAACAGCATCATCGCCGCCGGCCGCGCCGACCTCTGCGCCGTGGCGCGCCCGCACCTGGCGAACCCGGCCTGGACGCTGATGGAGGCGGCCAAGATCGGCTACCTCGACCTGGCCTGGCCTCGCCAGTACCGCGCCGCCAAGCAGCAGCTCGAGCGCAACCTCGAGCGCGAGCGCGCGATGGCGGCCCAGGCCGTGGGCCTGTCGCCGCTGGAGCAGGCCAACCGCGCGCAGGGGGTCTGATGGCGAATCCCATGCCCCTGAGCGGCCGCCACGCCCTGGTCACCGGCGCGGCGCGCGGCATAGGCGCCGCGATCGCGCGCGCCCTGGCCGAACAAGGCGCGCGCCTGACCCTGGTCGGGCGCAGGCTGGAGGGCCTGCAGGCCCTGGCCGCCGAGCTGCCCGGCGAGGTCCAGGCGCTGGCGGCGGACGTGGCCGACCCGGCCGCGGTGCAGGCCGCCTTCGCCCAGGCGCGCGAGCGCTTCGGGCCCGTCACCGTGCTGGTGAACAACGCCGGCCAGGCCGAGAGCGCGCCCTTCGCCGGCACCTCGCTCGAGCTCTGGCAGCGCATGCTGGCCGTCAACCTGACGGGCAGCTTCCTGTGCGCCCAGGCCGCCCTGCCGCAGATGCTGGAGGCCGGCTGGGGCCGCATCGTCAACGTCGCGAGCACGGCGGGCCTCAAGGGCTATGCCTATGTGTCGGCCTACTGCGCGGCCAAGCACGGTGTGATCGGCCTCACGCGATCGCTGGCGCTGGAGCTGGCGAAAAAGGGCATCACCGTCAACGCGGTCTGCCCCGGCTACACCGACACCGACATCCTGACCGAGAGCATCGCCAAGGTGGTGGCCAAGACCGGGCGCAGCGCCGAGGCCGCGCGCGCCCAGTTCACGGCCGGCAATCCGCAGGGCCGCCTGGTGCAGCCGGACGAGGTGGCCGACGCCGTGGCCTGGCTGTGCGGCGATGGCGCGGGCGCCGTCACCGGCCAGGCCATCGCGGTCTGCGGCGGCGAGCTCATGTGAGCACGGACAGCCTGCCCCAGCCCGCGGACCGCGCGGTGTTCCGGCGCGCGCACCGCATCCGCTTCTCCGAATGCGATCCGGCCGGCATCGTGTTCTACCCGCAGTACTTCGTGCTGCTCAACGACCTGCTCGAGGCCTGGGTCGACGAGGCCCTGGGCCTGGGCTTCGCACGCCTGATCGGCGAGCGCCGCATCGGCCTGCCGACGGTGCGGCTGGAGGCCGACTTCCGCGCCGTCAGCCGCATGGGCGACGCGGTGGCGCTGTCGCTGGCCGTGGAACGCCTGGGCCAGCGCTCCCTGGTGCTGGCGCTGCGCTGCGAGAGCGCCGAAGGCGAGTTGCGCATGGCAGTGCGCCAGACCCTGGTCACCACCTCGCTGGACAGCCATGGCGCCATCCCGATTCCGGCCGACCTGCGCGAGGCCATCGCGCGCCGCCACGGCCTGCCGGCCTGAAGCCGCGCCGCGGCAACCCTGATGTCTGCCGGGTTTCTGGAAAAGCGGCGGAACTGCGTCTAAATTGAAAATGGACCCGGTGTCAAGGACGCCGTGGTGGTAGGGCCCATGGGTTTCGGCTCATGGATTTTCAACAGGAGGCTGTCATGTCAGTTTCCAGATATCTTTCCAGCTACCTCGACGAACGCGGCGCACGCTACGAGGTCTGTACACATGCGTACAGCCGCAGCAGCGCGGAGACCGCGCGAACAGCCAACGTGATGCCCAGCCTGCTGGCCAAGTCGGTGATCCTCGAAGACGAGAGCGGTTGTGTGATGGCCGTGATCCCCGCCGATAGAAGCGTGATGGTGGGTGAGCTTGCGCGCCTGCTGGGACGCAAGGAGCTGAGGTTGGCCGACGAAGAACGGATCGTGGCACTGTTCGGTGACTGCGATCGCGGTGCCGTGCCCTCGGTCGGAATGGCCTGGGGCATCGAGACCGTCGTCGACGATGAACTTGAGGAGAACGACGTTGTCTACGTGGAAGCCGGCGACCATGAACGGCTGCTGCGCTTGTCCCACGACGACTTCCATGCGTTGATGGATGGACAACGGCACGCTCGCATCTCCAGAGTCCCGATGCATTGATTCGGGCGTCATAGGTGGACAGCAAGCCGCCCCCGGCCGCAAGGTCGGGGGCGGCTTCTTCGTTCGGCCCTATTCGAGGGTGAAGCCGACCTTGATCGTCACCTGCCAGTGCGCGACCTTGCCGTCGACCACGTGGCCGCGCGTCTCGGTGACGGCAAACCACTGGATGTTGCGCAGCGACTCGTGCGCCTTGGCAATCGCGTGGCTGACCGCGTCCTCTATGCCGACGCTGGACGAGCCGGTCAGTTCGATCTGCTTGTAGACATGGTTGCTCATGAAGCTCTCCTCTTGTTGACTTACAGAAAATCGCCCTGCTCCATGAACAGGGTCGCCGGACATTCGAGGTGGCCGCGCAGGGCCTGCACGAACTCGGCCGCGTGCAGGCCGTCGATCACGCGGTGATCGAAGGAGCAGGACAGGTTCATCAGCAGGCGCGGCACCCAGACACCGGCGCGCAGCACGGGCCGCTCGACCATGCGGTTGACGCCCACGATGGCCACCTCGGGGTGGTTGATCACCGGCGTGGCGACCAGGCCGCCCAGGGCGCCGAGGCTGGTCAGCGTGATGGTCGAGCCCGAGAGCTCGGCCCGCACCACCTTGCCGCTGCGCGCGGCCTCGGCCAGGCGCGCGACCTCGGCCGCGCTGGCCCACAGGTCCAGCGCCTCGGCATGGCGCAGCACGGGCACCAGCAGGCCGGCCTCGGTCTGGGTCGCGATGCCGATGTGCACCGCGCGGTGCCGCGTGAGCACGCCGGCCTCGTCGTCGAAGCGTGCGTTGAAGTCGGGAAAGCGCTCGACCGCGAGCACCATGGCGCGCATCAGAAAGGGCAGCAGGGTCAGGTGCGGGCGCCGGGCGCCCGAGCGGCCGTTCAGGCGCGCGCGCAGCGCCTCCAGCTCGGTCACGTCCACCTCCTCGACATAGGTGAAATGCGGAATGCGGCGCTTGGCCTCCTGCATCTTCTGCGCGATCTTGCGCCGCAGGCCGATCACGCGCACCGCCTCTTCGCCCTCGCGCGGCTGCAGCCGCGCGCCGGCCGCGCCCCCCGCCGACAGCCGCGGTGCCCCGCTGGCCACATGGGCGTCGAGGTCGGCCTGCACGATGCGCCCCGCCGTGCCGGTGGCGCGCACCTGGGCCAGGTCGATGCCGAGCTCCCAGGCGCGGCGGCGCACGGCCGGCGAGGCGATGGGCCGCTCGTTGCCGGGCGGCGGTACGGCAGCGGCTGGCGGCTCTGGCCTGGACTGGGCGGCGGCCTGCGGGGCCGGCGCCGCGGGCCAGGCCGGTGAAGGGGGTGGTGGGGGCGGAGGCGCCACGGCCACCGCCGCGGCCGGCGGCGGCGCGGCGAGGTTGCCCGCGCCCTCGACCTCGATGCGTATCAGCTCGGCCCCCACGGCCAGGACCTGCCCGACCTCGCCGCCCAGGGCCAGCACCCGGCCCGCCACCGGCGAAGGAATCTCCACCGTGGCCTTGTCGGTCATGACGTCGGCCAGCACCTGGTCCTCGGCCACCACGGCGCCGGGCCGCACATGCCAGGCCACCAGCTCCACCTCGGCAATGCCCTCGCCTATGTCCGGCATCTTGATGACATGCACACCCATCATGCCTCCATGACGCGGCGCATGGCCCGCGCGACGCGGTCCGGGCCCGGGAAGTAAGCCCATTCCTGGGCATGCGGGTAGGGCGTGTCCCAGCCGGCCACGCGCTCGATCGGCGCCTCCAGGTGGTAGAAGCAATGCTCCTGCACCAGCGCGGCCAGCTCGGCGCCAAAGCCGCTGGTGCGCGTGGCCTCGTGCACCACGACGCAGCGGCCGGTCTTCTTCACCGAGTCGACCAGGGTGGGCAGGTCCAGCGGCCACAGGCTGCGCAGGTCGATGATCTCGGCGTCTATGCCGCTCTCCCGGGCGGCGCACTCGGACACCCAGACCATGGTGCCGTAGGTCAGCACCGTGAGGTCCCGGCCGGCACGGAACACGGCGGCCGACTCCAGCGGCACGGTGTAGTGCCCCTCCGGCACCTCGCTCGTGGGGTGGCTGGACCAGGGCACCACGGGCTTCTCGTGGTGGCCGTCGAAGGGCCCGTTGTACAGGCGCTTGGGCTCGAGGAAGATCACCGGGTCGTCGTTCTCTATGCAGGCGATCAGCAGGCCCTTGGCGTCGTAGGGGTTGCTGGGCATCACGGTGCGTATGCCGCAGACATGGGTGAACAGGGCCTCGGGGCTCTGGCTGTGCGTCTGCCCGCCGTAGATGCCGCCGCCGCAGGGCATGCGTATGGTGATGGGGGCGCTGAAGTCGCCCGCCGAGCGGTAGCGCAGGCGCGCCGCCTCGGACACGATCTGGTCGTAGGCCGGGTAGAAGTAGTCGGCGAACTGCACCTCGACCACGGGCCTGAGGCCGTAGGCGCCCATGCCTATGGCCGAGCCGACGATGCCGCCCTCGGAGATAGGCGCGTCGAACACGCGCGAGGAGCCGTACTTGGCCTGCAGGCCCTCGGTGCAGCGGAACACGCCGCCGAAGTAGCCCACGTCCTGGCCGTAGACGATGACGTTGTCGTCGCGCGCCAGCATCACGTCCATGGCCGAACGCAGGGCCTGGATCATGGTCATCGCGGCCACGATCAGGCTCCGAGAAGTTCCTGGCGCTGCCGGCGCAGATGCTCGGGCAGCTCCTTGTAGACGTCCTCGAACATCGAGGCCGCGCTGGGGATATGGCCGTCGGTCAGCATGCCGTAGCGCTCGGCCTCCTTCTGCGCGGCGGCGAGCTGGGCCTCCAGCTCCTTTTGCGTGGCCTCGTGCTCGGCCTCGGTCCAGGCGCCCAGGGCTATCAGGTGCGCCTTCAGGCGCGCGATCGGGTCGCCGAGCGGGAAATGCGCCCAGTCGTCGGCCGGGCGGTAGCGCGAGGGGTCGTCCGAGGTCGAGTGCGCGCCGGCGCGGTAGCTGACCCATTCGATCAGCGTCGGCCCCAGGTTGCTGCGCGCGCGTTCGGCCGCCCAGCAAGAGGCCGCGTAGACGGCGAGGAAGTCGTTGCCGTCCACGCGCAGCGAGGCGATGCCGCAACCCACGCCGCGCGCGGCAAAGGTCGTGGCCTCGCCGCCGGCGATGGCCTGGAAGCTCGAGATCGCCCACTGGTTGTTGACCACGTTGAGGATCACCGGCGCGCGGTAGACATGGGCGAAGGTCAGCGCGGTGTGGAAGTCGGACTCGGCCGTGGAGCCGTCGCCTATCCAGGCCGAGGCGATTTTCGTGTCGCCCTTGATCGCCGAGGCCATGGCCCAGCCCACGGCCTGTATGAACTGCGTGGCCAAGTTGCCCGAGATCGTGAAGAAGCCCGCGCGCTTGTACGAGTAGAGCACCGGCAGCTGCCGGCCCTTGATCGGGTCGCGCTCGTTGGACATCAACTGGCAGATCATTTCGACCAGGTCGATGTCGTCGCGCACCAGCAGCAGGCCCTGCTGGCGGTAGGTGGGAAAGCACATGTCGCCGGGCTGCAAGGCCAGCGCATGCGCGGTGGCGATGGCCTCCTCGCCCAGGCATTGCATGTAGAACGAGATCTTCTTCTGGCGCTGGGCGATCAGCATGCGCGCGTCGTAGACGCGCGTCTTCATCATGGCGCGCAGGCCGCGGCGCAGCAAGGCCAGGTCGACCTGCGGCGCCCAGGGGCCGACCGCGCGGCCCTGGTCGTCGAGCACGCGCACCAGGGCGTAGGCCAGGTCGCTGGTGTCGGCCGGCGCCACGTCCACCGGCGGGCGGCGCGCCTGGCCGGCGGGCGAGAGGTGCAGATAGGAAAAATCGGTGGCGTGGCCGGGGCGCCCGGTCGGCTCGGGCACATGAAGACGTAGCGGCTGATGCTGGCTCATACGCGTCCTTCCTCGCTCGATCTCGTCTCGCGCCGGGTCGCTGCGTGCAGCGCGGGCGGTGGCGCTGCAGGCCACCCCTTGCAGACCATGCTAGCGGATTTCGCGGGCGCTGTGCAGGCCATCGAGCACCCCTTGATCTTGCGCCAGCTTGGGCGCAGGATGCGCGGTGGGCGCCACCGGCTGCCCTGCAGGAGGTCCCCTCATGGAACGACGCACCGCCCTGGCCCTGAGTCTATCGCTGCTGCTGCCGGCCTGCGCGATCGGCCGCTCGCCCCAGGAGCAGCGCGCCGCCGTGCTGGCCATGCGCGACGAGGTGCTGGCCGAGCTCTACCGCATCCACCCGCCGGCCAAGGCCGAGATCGAGGCAGCGCCCGGCTATGCCGTGTTCAGCAACGCCAACGTCAACGTGGTCCTGGCCAGCTTCAGCGGCGGCCGCGGCGTGGTCCAGGACAACCAGAGCGGCCGCCAGACCTACATGAAGATGGCCGAGGCCGGCATAGGCCTGGGACTGGGCCTCAAGGACTTCCGCGCCGTGTTCGTGTTCCGCGACCGCGCGACCATGGAGCGTTTCGTCAGCCGCGGCTGGGAGTTCGGCGGCCACGCCGACGCCGCGGCCAAGGCGGCCGGCCAGGGCGCGGCCGTGGGCGGCGAGCTGCTGGTCGACGGCATACGCGTCTACCAGATCACCCGCACCGGCCTGGCGCTGCAGGCCACGGTCAAGGGCTCCAAGTACTGGAAGGACGAGGCGCTGAACTGAAAGGGCTTGCGAGGCGGCGGACCGTCGCTGCCGGCCCCTCGCGCTTTTCACACCGGCCCCGGGGACCGGCGCACTTTTACCCAGAAGTCAAAACCGAACCACCCGACTACGCAGAATTGCGAACTACGGAGGATGGAGCGCGAGGTCTACAATCCGATTCCCTTACAAGAGCTGACACGGCCGGCCCCCGGCCAGCCGCCGTCCCTGCAGGAGATCCTGAATGTCCACCGCCAAGGTGAATCCCGAAGACAAGCGCGCCGATCTGCGCGATGCCGCGCTCAAATACCACGAGTTTCCCACCCCCGGCAAGATCGCGATCGCCGCGACCAAGCAGCTGATGAACCAGCGCGACCTGGCGCTGGCCTATTCACCCGGCGTGGCGGCGCCCTGCGAGGAGATCGTCAAGGACCCGAACACGGCCTTCAAGTACACCAGCCGCGGCAACCTGGTCGGCGTGGTGACCAACGGCACGGCCGTGCTGGGCCTGGGCGACATCGGCCCCCTGGCCGGCAAGCCGGTCATGGAAGGCAAGGGCGTGCTGTTCAAGAAGTTCTCGGGCATCGACGTGTTCGACATCGAGATCAACGAGAAGGACCCGGACAAGCTGGTCGAGATCATCGCCTCGCTCGAGCCCACCTTCGGCGGCATCAACCTCGAGGACATCAAGGCGCCGGACTGCTTCTACATCGAGCGCAAGCTGCGCGAGCGCATGAAGATCCCGGTCTTCCACGACGACCAGCACGGCACGGCCATCGTGGTCGGCGCGGCCATACTCAACGGCCTCAAGGTGGTGGGCAAGGACCCGTCCAAGATCAAGCTCGTGACCTCGGGCGCGGGCGCGGCGGCGCTGGCCTGCCTGGGCCTGCTGGTCAAGCTGGGCATCCCGCGCGAGAACATCTGGGTCACCGACCTGGCGGGCGTGGTCTACGAGGGCCGCACCGAGCTGATGGACGAGGACAAGGTCCAGTTCGCGCAGAAGACCTCGGCGCGCAGCCTGTCCGAGGTCATCGAGGGCGCCGACGTGTTCCTCGGCCTGTCGGCCGGCGGCGTGCTCAAGCCCCAGATGGTCAAGAAGATGGCGGCCCGCCCGCTGATCCTGGCGCTGGCCAACCCGAATCCGGAAATCATGCCGGAGGACGTCAAGGCGGTGCGCGACGACGCGGTCATGGCCACCGGGCGCACCGACTACCCGAACCAGGTCAACAACGTCCTGTGCTTCCCCTACATCTTCCGCGGCGCGCTCGACTCGGGCGCGACCACGATCACGGTGGAGATGGAGATCGCGGCCGTGCACGCCATCGCCGAGCTGGCCCAGGCCGAGCAGAGCGAGGTGGTGGCGGCGGCCTACGCCGGCGAGCAGCTGGCCTTCGGTCCCGAGTACCTGATCCCCAAGCCCTTCGACCCGCGCCTGATGATGAAGATCGCGCCGGCCGTGGCCCGTGCGGCGGCCGAGAGCGGCGTGGCGCTGCGCCCGATCGCGGACCTGGACGCCTATTGCGAGAAGCTGCAGACCTTCGTCTACGCCTCGGGCACGGCGATGAAGCCGATCTTTCAGGCCGCCAAGCGGGCCCTGCGCAACCGCGTGGCCTACTCGGAGGGCGAGGAGGAGCGCGTGCTGCGCGCCGCCCAGATCGTGGTCGACGAGGGCATCGCGCGTCCCACGCTGATCGGCCGCCCCGCCATCATCGCCCAGCGCATCGAGAAGTTCGGCCTGCGCCTGAAGGAGGGCAGCGACTACGACGTGGTCAACGTCGAGCACGACGAGCGCTACCGCGATTTCTGGCAGACCTACCACCGCATGACCGAGCGCAAGGGCATCACCATGCCGCTCGCCAAGATCGAGATGCGCCGCCGCCTGTCGCTGATCGGCGCCATGCTGCTGCACAAGGGCGACGTGGACGGCCTGATCTGCGGCACCTGGGGCACCAACCCCATGCACCTGAACTACATCGACCAGGTGATAGGCAAGCGCGCGGGCGTCAACACCTACGCCTGCATGAACGCGCTGATGCTGCCGGGCCGCCAGGTGTTCCTGGTCGACACCCATGTCAACTACGATCCCACGGCCGAGCAGCTGGCCGAGATCACGGTGATGGCGGCCGAGGAGATGATGCGTTTCGGCATCAAGCCCAAGTGCGCCCTGCTCAGCCATTCCAACTTCGGCTCGTCCAGCCAGCCCAGCGCGCTCAAGATGCGCCGGGTGCTGGAGCTGCTCCAGGCCCAGGCGCCCTGGCTGGAAGTCGACGGCGAGATGCACGGCGACGTGGCCCTGGACGGGGCGGCGCGCCGCGCCATGATGCCCAGCAGCACGCTGAACGGCGACGCCAACCTGCTGGTGCTGCCCAACATCGACGCAGCCAACATCTCCTACAACCTGCTCAAGACCGCCGCCGGCGGCAACATCGCCATCGGCCCGGTGCTGCTGGGCGCGGCCAAACCGGTCCATATCCTGACGGCCAGCGCCACCGTGCGCCGTATCGTCAACATGACCGCGCTGACCGTGGCGGACGCCAACGCGGCGAGGTAAGCCAAAAAGCGCAGCGAGCACACACTCACTTTCGTTGCCGGGACGCTGAACCCGGCCCCTGGCGGCTGCCCGTGAATCGGGCGGCCGCTTGCTTTTTGCAGCCAGTTCGGTCACACTAGCGCCTTGAAATTTCGGGTTTACCCGGGGTTTTTTGAAGGTGTGTTTATGTTGCGAGCCGCAACAAGTCTAAAAAGTAAGTCCTTGCTCGCAAGTGTGCTGCTGCTGGCCAGCCTGACAGGCTCCTTTGGAGTTCAGGCCCGCCAGCCTCTGACAGCGGCCGATTCGGCCACCGTGGTGGTGGCCGCGCTGCCGCCCCAGGGACGTGAGACTTACCGGCTGATCCATGCGGGCGGGCCTTTCCCGTACAGCAAGGACGGCACCGTGTTCGGCAACCGGGAGCGCCTGCTGCCCTCCAGGCAGCGCGGCTATTACCGCGAATACACCGTGAAAACACCCGGCTCCCGCGACCGCGGGGCCCGCCGCATCGTGTGTGGCGGTCCGGCGCGCACGCCGGACGCCTGTTATTACACGAGCGACCATTACGCCAGTTTCAGCCGCATCGTCGAGTGACGATGCGGCGAGAGTTTTTTGACCTACGAGAAAGAGCCACGGAGATGGATACGCCACTTCGTAAAGACACCGACACCCCGTTGAAAGGGGTGCGAACCAACATCGTGCAGTCGATCCGCGCCTTCCGCGTGAGTGACCTGCATGAAGCCGCTCAGGGGCTGGGCCACCATTTCCTGTACGCCAACCTGGCCAACGCCCAGAGCAAGCAGGACGTGCTGGACATGATCGCCCAGCAGTTCACCTTCCCGTCGCACTTCGGCAAGAACTTCGACGCGCTGTACGACTGCATGACCGACCCGCTGCACAAGTCGGGCCCGCAGCCCGGCTTCATCGTCGTGCTCGAGCAGATCCCGGCCAACGCCAAATTCGACAAGGAAGCGCGCGAGCAGCTGCTCGACATCTTCCGCGACGCGGCCGATTACTGGGGAGACCGGAAGATACCCTTCCGATGCTTCTATTCTTTTCTGTAGCCCGTTCTGCACAAACCAGCCAAGCAGAACGGGCGAACGAGGCTAACAGCGATGCCGTCAGCGGCATCGAGCTGACCACCGAAAATGGCGAGAAGATGCCGACCGACAAACTGGTCGACGTGTCGCCGCTGGCGCTGCGCATGAGCAGCCCCTTCAACGCCGGATACTGGCTGGCCGCCGCCTGAGCGCAGGCCGCCCCAGACCCCGGGCCCGTCCTTGCGACGGGCCTTTTTCTTTGTCAGGCCGGCAAGGCCTGGACCAAGGCCAGGTACTCCGCCACCGGCACCTCTTCAGCGCGCCGCTGCAGGTCGAAGTCGCCGGCGAAGCCCTGGGTCTGCAGCCAGGGGCCCAGGGTGTGGCGCAGCAGCTTGCGCCGCTGGCTGAAAGCGACCTGGACCAGGACTTCCAGCCGCGCCTGGTCGACCGGCGCCGGATCGGCCAGCGGCAGCATGCGCACCACGGCGCTGTCCACGCGCGGCGGCGGGTCGAAGCTCCCGGGCGGCACGAACAGCACGTTTTCCATCGCGTAGCGCCACTGCAGCATCACCGACAGGCGGCCATAGTCGGCCGTCGCGGGCGCGGCCACCATGCGGTCTATCACTTCCTTCTGCAGCATGAAATGCTGGTCCTCGACCACCGCCACATGCTCGAGCAGGTGGAACAGGATGGGCGTCGAGATGTTGTAGGGCAGGTTGCCGACAATTCTGACTTTGGGAGCGCCAGCCTCGCGCGCCAGCGCCGTGAAGTCGACCTTGAGCACGTCCGACTCGACCACCGTGAGCTGCGGGTGGGCGCGCAGGCGCGCGGCCAGGTCGCGGTCGAGCTCGACCACGGTGAGATGCCCCAGGCGCTCGACCAGGGGCTGGGTCAGCGCCGCCAGGCCCGGGCCGATCTCGACCATGGCCTGTCCGGGACGCGGCGCGATCTCGCGCACGATGGCGTCGATGATGCTCAGGTCGGCCAGGAAATGCTGGCCGAAACGCTTGCGGGGGATGTGTTTCACAAACTCTCGGTCAGGGCGCCGGCTGCTCGCGGAACTCGACGTAGGCGCGGGCGCGCAGCTCCTGCACCCAGTTGACGTAGGCCTCGTCCAGCTTCTTCTCGCGCAGCATGCGGCGCGCCAGCTCGCGCTGCTCACGCGGGCCCAGGCTGGACTGGCGGCGCTCCAGCACCTGGATCAGGTGCACGCCGAAGCGCGACACCAGCGGCTCGCTGATCTGGCCGGGCGCGAGCTTGTCCATCGCCTCCTCGAACTCGGGCACGAACTGGCCCGGGCTGGCCCAGCCGAGCTCGCCGCCCTCGCGCGCGCTGCCGTCCTGCGAATGCTCGCGCGCGAGCGCGGCGAAGTCGGCCTGGCGCGCCTCGATGCGGCGCTTGTAGTCGGCCAGGCGCGCGCGCGCGGCCGACTCGCCGAGCGAGGCGCTGGGGCGCAGCAGGATGTGGCGGGCACGGGTCTGGGCCACCGTCATCGAGGGCTGGCTGGCCTGGCGCTTCTCGATCAGCTTGAGCACGTGAAAGCCCGCGCCCGAGCGCACCGGCCCGGCGATCTCGCCGGGACGCAGCGCCTGGGTCGCCTCGACGAACAGCGTGGGATAGCGGTCGACGCTGCGCAGGCCCATCTGGCCGCCCTCGGGCGCGCGGTCCTTGGCGTCCGAGAACTCGCGCACCAGGGCGCCGAAATCCGCGCCGGCACGCGCGCGATCGGCCAGGCCCTGGGCGCGCTGGCGCAAGGCCTCGACCTGGGCCGGCGTGCCGTTCTCGGGCACGGCCACCAGCAGCATGGCCAGGTTGAGCTCCACCGCGGCGGCCGGGGCGTCGCTGGCCTGGCTGCGGATGAACTGGTCCAGCTCGGGCTCGCCTATGCGCACGCGCGCGTCGACCTCGCGCTCGCGCAGCCGCGCCAGCAGCAGCTGGTTGCGCAGTTCCTCGCGGAACTGGGCCAGTGGCACGCCGTCCTGCGCCAGGCGCCTGCGCAACTCGGCGCGATCGATCTGGTTCTGCACCGCCACGCTCTGCTCGGCCTCGTCCAGCGCCGCGTCGTCCACGCGCAGGCCGGTTTCGCGCGCCAGCTGCAGCTGGGCCTTCTCGACGATCAGCTGCTCGAGCACCTGGCGCGCCAGCGCCTCGCGCCCCGGCTGCGTGCCGCCCTGCTGGGCCAGCTGGCGCTGCACGCGCGCCACACGGGCGCGCAGCTCCTGGTTGGTGATGGGCTCGGTGTTGACCACGGCCACGATGTAATCGGCCTGGCTCTGCGCCGTCGTTGCCGCCGGGGCCGCCGGCAGGGCCAGGCCGCCCGCGCGGCCGGGCGCGCGCAAGGCCTGGGCCTGGGCGCCCGGCCCGGCGAGCAGGGCGAGCACGGCCAGCAGACCCAGGAGGGGGCGCGGCGCGAGGAGGGAACGTGAATTCATATCAGTCATAGTTGCTGAAGCGGCTGGGCGCGGTGCTCTGCGAGCGCAGTTCCTGGTAGCCCCGGATGTTGTCGCGCAGGGTCTTCAGCGGGCTGGAGCCGATGCGCGAGAAGCCGACGAACTCGAGCTGGAACAGGATGCGCGTGTTCGCCGTGGTGGTGGTGCTCTGCAGGCGCTCGAGCACCACGCGGCCTATCCAGCAGCAGGCGTCGTACTCGACGCCCAGGATGGCGTCGACCAGCTTGCGGTCCTGCAGGCTGTAGTTGAGGCGCCCCACGCTGTACCAGCGGCCGCCCGAGCGCTTCTCGCCGCTGTCGCCGCCCAGGCTGGAAAGACTGGACAGGGGCCACTGCCAGCCGAAGTCGATCTGCTCGCTGGTGCCGCGCTGCAGCCGGTAGGCCAGGTTGAGCACGCGGTAGGGCCCGGGCAGGTAGCGCGCGCCCAGCGTGGTGCGGATGGAGCGGTGCGTCTTGGGGTTGTATTGCACGGTGCCGTCGAAGCCCCAGCGCGGGTCCCAGTTGAGAGCCGCGCCCAGCAGCACGTCGCTCAGCCGCTCGCTGACCGGTGTGCCTCCGGGCAGGGTGACGTTCTGGTCCGAGAAGCGAAAGCGCTGGGCCAGGCCGAAGCGCGCGGCCTCGGCGCCGGTCTCGGGATCCAGCAGGCGCGTGGTCACGCCCATGGTCAGCAGGTTGTTGTCGGCGATGCGGTCGTGGCCGACAAAGGCGTTCTCGGTGTAGATGGTGGCGAAGTTGAAGTCGTTCGCGCCCGAGTCGTAGTTGGGCAGCAGGCTCTGGTCGCGGAACGG
Organism: Ramlibacter sp. 2FC; assembly: GCF_005503345.1. NCBI lineage: Bacteria > Pseudomonadati > Pseudomonadota > Betaproteobacteria > Burkholderiales > Comamonadaceae > Ramlibacter > Ramlibacter sp. 2FC. The sequence goes on along the minus strand of NZ_SCMM01000005.1, from coordinate 25,696 downwards.
CGTGCGCACGTAGAAGGCGCGCGGCTCCAGCGTCTGTCTCAGGGCGCGGCCGAAGAAGCTGGCGTCGCGCTCGAACACCAGGCCGCTGTCCAGGCTGAAGGTCGGCAGCGTGCGGCTGGCCGTGGTCGCGCCGTTGGCCAGCGCCGCGTCGAACTGGTAGTTCCTGGCGTGCAGCTGCAGCTTGGGGGTCAGAAAGCCCCAGGAGCGCAGCCAGGGCCGGCTGAGCTGCGCCAGCAGGAAGCTGCGCTGGCCGTTGGGCTGCACGGGACGCAGGCTGGGCGCGAGACGCGAGAAATCGGCCTCGAAGCGCGTGGTGTCGGCGTCCACCGAATAGTCGAAGCCGCCGATGTTGAAGCGCGCGTAGCGCGCGGCCAGCTGGGGCATGCGGTCGTAGGGCGGCACGATGGGAGCCGTCACGTCCTGCAGGGTCTGCCACTTGAGCGCGCGCGCATTGAACGAGAAGTCGCCGCGCGCCCAGGCCAGGCTGCCGTCGCTGGGCAGCAGGCGCTGGGTCAGCGTCAGGCCGGCGCGCGGGAAATCGCGCCAGTAGTTGTCGTCGCTGACGCGGTTGAGGTTGAGGTTCAGCCCCAGCGCACCCACCCGCGACCAGCCGGTCTGCACGCTGCCCTGGTGCTGCAGCGAATAGCCCCAGCGGTCGCGATCGCGCAGCCGGTCGCTGGGCATCAGGTTCACGCGGGCCTGGCCCTTGTAGTCGTTCTCGAGGTAGCGGAACTCGCTGGCCAGGTCCACGCCGCGCTTGCTCATCAAGGTGGGCGTGAAGGTCGCGTCGCGGTTGGGCGCGATGTCCCAGTAATAGGGCAGGGACAGCTCCAGGCCGCTGACGCTGTCGATGCCGAAGGTGGGCGGCAGCACGCCGGACTTGCGCCGGTCGCTGAGCGGGAAGCTCATCGAGGGAATCGGCAGCAGGGGCAGGCCCTTGAAGCTCAGCAGCGCGCCCTCGGCCTGGCCCACCTCGGCCTCCTGGTCGAAAGTGATGCGGTCGGCGCGCAGGATCCAGTCGGGCATCCAGCTCGGCCCCGGCTCGCGCAGGCAGGTGGTGTAGCTCGCCTGGTGCACGATGGCCCGCTTCTCGCCCGCGAAGTCCACGCGCGAGGCCTCGCCATGCGCCTGGTTGCGCAGCAGCTGGTAGGTCGGCTGCAGGAAGAAGCCCTCGAAGGCATCGACGTAGAGCTCGAGCTCCGGCCCCTGGAACAGGTCGCCGGCGCGGTTGATGCGCACATGGCCACGCGCCTTGGCCAAGTCCTCGGGCTGGTGGTACTCGAGGCGGTCGGCGCGGATCACGGTGTCGGCTCTGCGCAGCTCGGCATCGCCCTCGACCACGGTGACCAGGTCCTGCTGGCCCGAGATGCGCTCGCCCGACACGAAGGTCGGCGTCTGCCGGCGCTGCGCCTCGCTGACCGGCTCTTCGAGCCGGGGACTGGTGCGCAGCGGCGCGGTGTCGGCCTGCGCCCAGGCCGCCCCCTGCAGCAGGGCCAGGGCGGCCCAGGCCACGGGCCTGAGCGCGAGGGGCATGCGCAAAGCCCCGCAACTCATGGGAGACGGCGACGCTGGCAAGGGTTGAGGGTGTGCATCCGGCGCATGGAAAAGACGGGACAGGCGGGCCCGGCCCGACGGGGCTGGGTTTTAGAATGGATTATCCATGAGCGCACCGACCTCCTCCCCATCACCGACCGCCCCCGGCCAGCCCGCCGCCATCGCCTGGAGCGATCCGGCGCGCGAGGCAGCGTTCCGCGGCTGGCTGGCGCGCATCGCCCCGGCCCAGGGACTGGCCGTCACCAGCCTGCGCCTGGCCTCGGCCGACGCGAGCTTCAGGCGCTATTTCCGCCTCGACACCGAGGACGGCCAGGACAGCCGCATCGTCATGGACGCCCCGCCCGCGCAGGAGAACAGCGCGCCCTTCGTGCAGGTGGCGGGCCTGATGGCCGAGGCCGGCCTGAACGTGCCCCGGGTACTGGACTGGGACGCCGCCCAGGGCTTCATGCTGCTGACCGACCTGGGCCAGCAGACCATGATGGAGGCCATAGACCGCGGGCGGCCGCAGGCCAACCAGGCCCTGTACCTGCAGGCGGTCGACGCCCTGGTGGCCTGGCAGCGCGCCTCCAGGCCCGGCGTGTTGCCGCCCTACGACGCGGCGCTGCTGCAGCGCGAGCTGGCCCTGTTTCCCGACTGGTACCTGGCCCGGCACCGCGGCGTGGCCGTGGAGGGCCGGCTGCGCGAGACCCTGGATGCCTGCTTCCAGCAGATCGTGGCGCGCAACCTGGCCGCGCCCAGCGTCTACGTGCACCGCGACTTCATGCCGCGCAACCTGATGATCCCGCGCCAGCCCCAGGCCGATCCCGTGCAGGCCCTGGGCGTGCTGGACTTCCAGGATGCGGTGTACGGCCCCGTCACCTACGACATCGCCAGCCTGATGCGCGACGCCTTCCTGAGCTGGGAGGAAGATTTTGTGCTCGACATTACCATCCGTTACTGGGAGAAGGCACGCCGCGCCGGCCTGCTCGACCACGAGGACTGGCACAGCGACTTCGGCGCCTTCTACCGCGCCGTCGAATGGATGGGCCTGCAGCGCCACCTCAAGGTGGCCGGCATCTTCGCGCGCCTGACGCTGCGCGACGGCAAGCCGCGCTACCTGGCCGATACGCCGCGCTTCATCGCCTACATCCGCACCACGGCCGCGCGCTACCGCGAGCTCGCGCCGCTGCTGCGCCTGGTCGACGAGATCGAGGGCAGCGAGGCCGTGAGCGGCTACGCCTTCGGGCGCATCTGAGCGCAAGTCGCCGGCCATGCCGCGCTTCTACTGTCCCCTGTCCCTGAGCGCCGGCGCGCGGCTGGATCTACCGGCCGGCGCCGCGCGCCATGTCCAGGTGCTGCGCCTGCAGCCCGGCGCATCCGTCACCCTGTTCAACGGCGAGGGCGGCGAGTGGGACGCCAGCGTGGTCCAGATGGGCCGCAGCTCGGTGACGGTGGAGCTCGTGGCTCACCACGCCATCGAGCGCGAGGCCGCGCGCGAGGTGCACCTGCTGGCCGCCAGCATCGCCAACGAGCGCATGGACTGGCTGGTGGAAAAGGCCACCGAGCTCGGCGCCGCCAGCTTCACGCCGCTGCTGGCCGAGCGCAGCGTGCTCAAGCTCAAGGGCGAGCGCGCCGACAAGAAGCTCGCGCACTGGCGCGGCGTCGCGGCCGCGGCCTGCGAGCAGTGCGGCCGCAACCGCCTGCCCAGCTTGCACGAGGCGACGGGCCTGGCGCCATGGCTGGCCGACCACCCGGCCTCGGGCCAGCGCCTGCTGCTCTCGCTGCACCCGGGCGCCCGGCCGCTGGTCCAGGCCGCGGCCGGCGACGGCCCGGTCACCCTGCTGTCCGGCCCCGAGGGCGGGCTGACCCCGGCCGAGGAGGCCGCCGCCCTGGCCGCCGGCTTTGCCCCGGTCACGCTGGGGCCGCGCGTGCTGCGCGCCGAGACCGCCCCGCTGGCGGTGCTGGCTGCGCTGCTGCTCTGACGCGCTTGCCCTGACCCTCAGGCCGCCAGCTCGGCCTCGACCCGCGCCAGCACCGCCTCGGCCTCGGCCGGGTCGAAGTCCGCATGGCTGCGCTTCTTCACGCCCCACAGGTGCAGCGCGTAGTAGCGCTGGGCTGCCAGTTGGTGGCGCGCCAGGCAGCTCCTGGCGCAGCCCAGCGGGCAGCCGTCGAGCACGACGATGGGCCGGCCCGAGTGGGCGATCTTGAGCAGGTGCGGCACGTCGCCGCCCACGCCCGCGATGCAGGACATCTCGGCCAGGCCGCGCCGGTCCAGCTGCAGCGCCACATGGTTGGCCAGCTGCGCGGCGCTGGAGCAGCCCGAGCAGGCGTAGACCAGGGGCAGTGGGGCAGCAGGCGGGTACATCGGCTTCTCCTGGGCAGGTGGCTGGGCATGGCGCCCAGCAGGCAAGTTAGCCCCAAGGCGGCGACAGGGTTTTGCGCCCCGTCAAGGGCACCGTCAAACTCGGGGGCGTCGGGCGGCCTACACTGCGCCTGGCGCGCGACCCCGCGCGCGCCCTTGCCGCCAACTTCCGCCCATGAACCCTTCCCTTGCCCTGCTCGCCCTGTGCCAGGGCCTGTTCCTGACCAACAACGTCACCTTCATCGCGATCAACGGCCTGGTCGGGCTGAGCCTGGCACCGCTGGGCTGGATGGCCACCCTGCCCGTCATGGGCTATGTGGTGGGCGGCGCACTGTCGACCGGGCTGGTGGCGCGCACGCAGTCGCGCTGGGGCCGGCGCGCCTCGTTCCAGAGCGGCCTGGCCGTGGCACTGCTGTCCTGCCTGCTGTGCGCTTATGCGGCCTGGAGCCGCAACTTCTGGCTGCTGGTCTCGGCCACCGTGGTCGCCGGCTATTACAGCGCCAATGGCCAGCTCTACCGCTTCGCCGCGGCCGAGCTCGCGGCGCCGGCCTTCCGCGAGAAGGCCGTGTCCCTGGTGCTGGCCGGCGGACTGCTGGGCGCGGTGCTGGGCCCCAACCTGGCGGCGCGCACGCGCGAGCTGACGGCCGCGCCCTTCGTCGGCGCCTACCTCGCGCTGGCCGCGGTGGCGCTGCTCGGCATGGCGCTGATGGCGGGGCTGCGCTTTCCGCCCAGCCCGCCGCGCAGCGAAGGCCAGGGCAGCGGGCGGCCGCTGTCCGAAATCATGCGCCAGCCGGTGTTCATCGTCGCCACCGCGACCGCGGCCCTGGGCTATGGCGTGATGAACCTGCTGATGGCGGCCACGCCGCTGGCCATGCAGGTCTGCGGCCTGCCTTTCGCCGACACCGCCCTGGTGCTGGAATGGCATGTGATCGGCATGTTCGCGCCGGGCTTCTTCACCGGCCACCTGATCCGCAAGTTCGGCGCCCTGCCGGTCATGGGCGTGGGCGTGCTGCTCAACGCGGCCTGCATCGCGGTGGCGCTTTCGGGCGTTCAGCTCCATCAATTCGTGGTCGCGCTGTTCCTGCTCGGCCTGGGCTGGAACTTCCTGTTCACCGGCAGCACCACGCTGTCGCTGCGCGCCTACCGGCCCGAGGAGAAGGACCGCGCCCAGGCGGCGATCAACTTCTTCGTGTTCCTGGTCATGGCGCTGAGCTCCTTCGCCTCGGGCGCCCTGGTCACCACCCAGGGCTGGGCCCTGCTCAACCTGGGCTCGCTGCTGCCGGTGGCGCTGACCGGCGCGGCGCTGGCCTGGCTGGCGCTGCGCCAGCGCGCCGAAGGCCGCGCGTAGCCGGCCTCAAGGCATGCGCGCGATCACCTCGGCCACGGCGGCCGTGAGCCGGCGCGCATAGGGCACATGCAGGAACTCGTTGGGCCCGTGGGCATTGCTCTGCGGCCCGAGCACGCCGCAGACCATCATCTGCGCCTGCGGGAAGCCCTGGCTCAGCAGGTTCATCAGCGGGATGGTGCCGCCCTGGCCTATGTAGCCGCAGGGCGCGCCGAAATAGGCCTGGCTGGCCGCGTCCAGCGCGGCGCCGAACCAGGGCGGCGCGCTGGGCGCGCTCCAGCCGCTGGCCGCGCCGTCGGGATGGAAAGTCACCTTGGCCTGGTAGGGCGCGTCGTCCTCCAGCAGCGCCTTCATCTGCTGCAGGGCCACGGCCGCGTCGACCAGCGGCGGCAGGCGCAGGCTGAGCTTGAAAGCCGTATAGGGCCGCAGCACGTTGCCCGCGTCCTTGAGCGCGGGCAGGCCCTCGGCGCCGGTCACGCTGAGCGTGGGCGCCCAGGTGCGGGCCAGCAGGCCGTCCAGCGGGTCGCGCGTGGTGGGCAGGGTGAAGACCGTGGAGCCGCCGCAGTCGTGGTGGGCCCAGGGAAAGCGCTTGTGCACCTCCTCGCCGAGGATGGCCGCCGTGGCGCGCGCTTGGGCCAGCCGGTCAGGCGGCACCTCGCAGTGGAAACTCGCCGGCAGCAGGCGGCCGGTGGTGCTGTCCTCCAGGCGGTCCAGCAGCTGGCGCATGATGCGAAAGCTCGAGGGCACCAGGCCCGAGGCGTCGCCCGAGTGCACGCCCTCGCTCAGCACCTCGACCTTGAGCGTGCCGCTGGCCATGCCGCGCAGGCTGGTGGTCAGCCAGAGCTGGTCGTAGTTGCCGGCGCCGCTGTCCAGGCAGATCACCAGGCCCACCTGGCCCAGGCGCGGGCGCAGGGCATGAACATAGGGCAGCAGGTCGTAGGAGCCCGACTCCTCGCAGGTCTCGATCAGGCCCACGATGCGCGGGTGGGGCAGCTGCTGGGCCTTCAGGGCCTGCACGGCCGCGATGCTGGCGTAGACCGCGTAGCCGTCGTCGGCGCCGCCGCGGCCATAGAGCCTGCCGTCCTGGTACTTGGGCGTCCAGGGGCCCAGGTCGCTGCGCCAGCCCGAGAACTCGGGCTGCTTGTCGAGGTGGCCGTACATCAAGACCGTTTCCCGCGCGTCGCTGCGCGTGGCGCCGATCTCGAAGAACAGCACCGGCGTGCGGCCTGGCAGGCGCACGACCTCGAGCTTCAGGCCCTCGACTTTCTGCGCCTCGACCCAGGCCGCGGCGTTGCGCACCACGGTCTCGATGTGGCCGTGCGCGGCCCAGTCGGCGTCGAAGGCCGGCGACTTGGCCGGAATGGCGATGTAGTCGGTCAGCTGGCGCAGGATGTCGCCGTCCCAGGCGCGCGTGACATGGTCCAGGGCGGCGGCGGCGTCGAGCGCGCCGGCGGGCAATTCGCGGTGCAGCGGGGCATTCATGGCGGTCTCCGGTGGGAGACGCTACTGTACCCCCGCGCCGGCCGCGCAGCTCAGCGGGCGCCGGCGCTCACCGGGCGCTGGGCGCGCCGGTCCAGCAGCCAGGCGCCGGCCAGCCAGGCCGTGGGCACGAGCACCAGGGCCAGCGAGATCGCCTGGGCGATCCAGCCCTCGGCCAGGTCTTCGGTGGCCAGGTGCCACCAGGCGTTGTCGACGACAGGCACCAGGTTGGCCTCGGTGAACTCGTGCAGGGCGTAGATGACCAGCTGCAGTGCGAACAAGGCCATGAACCAGGCCGTGACGCGGAAGAAGCGGCCCAGCTGCACCTGGTGGCCGAAGCGCACCCACAGCAGGGCGATGGCGGCGGCGATCAGCAGGCCCATGAAGCCGCCCACGGCCATGTGGCGCAGCTCGTGGTTGCCGGCCAGCGAGGCGATCATGGTCGCGGTCTCCACGCCCTCGCGCCCGACCATGAAGACCGTGAAGGCGAATACCGACCACCAGGCGGCGGCGCCGTTGCGTGCCGCGGCCTGCTCCAGCCGCAGGGCGATGTCCTGGACCATGCCCTTGCCGGCACGCCGCATGTGGACCACGCACCAGGCCACGGCGGCGGCGGCCAGCAGCGCCAGACTGCCCTCCCAGGCCGGCGACAGGGCGCCGATCTGCGACAGCAGCAGGCCCAGCAGGGCCGAACCGGTCACGGCCGCGACCACGCCCCAGCGCAGAGCGCCTAGCAGCGTGAACAACCCGAAACGGCGCAGGTACAGGGTGGCGATGGCCACCACCAGAAAGGCCTCGAGGCCTTCGCGAAATCCGATCAGCAACACCTGGAACATGCCTCAACCTCTCTTTTCAATATCGCTAATGATAACCACTCTCATTTCGATTTACAAGACAGCAGGGACTTGCGTGACCTCTTGAAACGAAGCGCAGCAGGCTGCGGCCTAGAATGGCCCCATCCTTTCCCATGACGGCCCCTGGCCATGCTGATGCGCGCTCCCCGGCTTTCCCCGGCCCCTGGCCAAAGGCGCCTGGCCCTGGCCCTGGCGCTCGGCCTGTGCCTGGCCCTGGCGAGCGGGGCCAGCTGGGCCGCGGCTGGCGAGGAACTGCTGTGGTTCGCGGCCGGCCGGCCCAGTGCCCAGGCGCGGCAGGCGATCGAGCTCCTGCAGGCCGCCCGGTCCGACGGGCTGGACCCCGCGGACTACCAGGCCGAGCCGCTGTCGCTCGCCCTGGCCCAGGTCGAGCAGGCGCCCGCAGGGCCCGCGCTGCGGCCGCTGGACCAGGCGCTGACTCAGGCCATGCAGCGTTACCTGGCCGACCTGCACCAGGGCCGTGTCGACCCGCGCCGCATCCACGCGGATTTCAGCGTGACATCACCCGGGCGCATCGATGCGCCCGCCCGGCTGCGCACGGCGCTGGCAGGCAACCGGCTGGCCGAGGCGGTGCGCGAGGCGGCGCCGGCCCTGCCCCAGTACCCGCGGCTGCGCGCGGCCCTGGCCCGCTACCGCGAGTTGGCCGAGCACCCGGCTTGGCAAGCGTCCCTGCCGCCGCTGCCGGGCAAGGCCCTGAAGCCCGGGCAGGCCTGGTACGGCCTGCCCCTGCTGGCGCAGCGGCTCGGCGCGCTCGGCGACTTGCCGGCCGGCGCGCCGCTGCCCGGGCGCTACGAGGGCGCCTTGGTGGACAGCGTGCGCGCCTTCCAGGCGCGCCACGGCCTGGCCCAGGACGGCGTGCTCGGCCCGGCCACGCTGGCCCAGCTGAACCAGCCGCCCGCGGCGCGCGCGCGGCAGATCGAGCTGAGCATGGAGCGCCTGCGCTGGACCCCGCTGCTGCAGGGACCACGCATGATCGTGGTCAACGTGCCCGAGTTCATGCTGCGCGCCTACGAGGTGCGCGAAGGCCGGGTCGAGGTTCGCCTGGCCATGAAAGTCATCGTCGGCAAGGCCCTGGACACGCGCACGCCGCTGTTCGACGAGGCCATGCGCTTCATCGAGTTCAGCCCCTACTGGAACGTGCCGCCGTCGATCGCGCGCGGCGAGCTGGTGCCGCGCCTGCGCCGCGAGCCGGCCTATTTCGAGCAGCAGGGCTTCGAGTTCGTGGCCGGCGACGGCTCGGTGATCAGGACGCTGTCGGACGCCCAGCTCGAGCGCGTGCTGCGCGGCCAGTTGCGCATCCGCCAGCGGCCTGGCCCGGCCAACGCGCTGGGCGACATCAAGTTCGTGTTCCCCAACAACGACAACATCTACCTGCACCACACGCCCGCGCCCGAGCTGTTCCAGCGCGAGCGGCGCGATTTCAGCCACGGCTGCATACGCGTGGAGGAGCCGGTGGCGCTGGCCAAGTTCGTGCTGCAGGACGCGCCCGACTGGCCCGAGTCGCGGATTCTGGAGGCCATGGCCAGGGGCGAATCCGCCACCCTGCGCCTCAAAGACCCGGTGCCGGTGGTGATCGCCTACAGCACCACCCTGGTGCGGCAGGACGGACGGGTGTTCTTCTTCCCCGACCTGTACGGCCATGACCGCCTGCTCGACGAGGCGCTGCGCGCCCGCCCCCGACCCGCTGGGCCCATGGCCCCGCAGCCCGGCACGCCATGAGGATTGCTGCCAGAATCCACTGCGTGCCCAGCCTGCCGACCACCCCCTCCCGCCGCCGCTTCCTGCGCCAGGGCATGCGCCTGGCGCTGGCCGGCAGCGCCCTGCCGCTGGCGCTGCCCGCCCTGGCCGCGCGCCCGGACGCGCGCAGCCTGAGCCTGAGCCATGCCCACACCGGCGAGCGCCTCTCCCTGGTCTATGCCCTGGGCGACGACTACCTGCCCGAGTCGCTGGGCCGCCTGAACCGCTTCCTGCGCGACCATTACTCGGGCGAGGTCGGCACTATAGACCCCCAGCTGTTCGACCTGCTGCACTGCGTCAAGCAGACCCTGGGCGGCGAGCCCTGGTTCCAGGTCATCTCGGGCTACCGCTGCCCGGCCACCAACAGCCGGCTGCGCAGCACGCGCGGCGGCGGCGTGGCCCAGCGCAGCCTGCACATGGACGGCAAGGCCATCGACATCCGCATCACCGACCTGCCGCTGGCCGAGCTGCGCGATGCCGCCCTCTCGCTGCGCGGCGGCGGGGTCGGCTTCTACGCGCGCGAGCAGTTCGTGCACCTAGACACCGGCCGCCTGCGCAGCTGGTGAAGCGCCGGGCGTGCCCGCCCGATCAGTGAAAGTGCGCCATCAGCGCGCGCGGCATGCGCTGGCGCGTCAGGCCGCCGCGCGCCAGCCAGCGCTCGGTCTGCTCGGCCGCGCGTTCTATCAGTTCGCCGGCGCGCGAGAAATCGTAGGGCGAGGTGGTCAGCGGACACAGCGGCGGCACGGTGATGATCTCGGCCTGCTCGCGGTGGCGCTCGAACTCCAGCGCCAGCTGGTGCGCGATCAGCAGGGTCACGGCGTGCAGGGCGCTGGCCACCGCGCTGGCCGGCGGGGCGTCGAGCATGCAGGCAAAGCCCGTGGGCAATACGATCACGCGCTGCGCGCCGAGTTCGACCGCCGTGCTGATCGGCGTGTTGCCGGTGATCGCGCCGTCTATCAGGTAGCGCCCGGCGAGGCGTACCGGCGGAAACACCACCGGGATCGCACTGCTGGCCATGATGGCGTCGACCGCCGGCCCCTCCGACAGGCGCACCGTGCCGCCGCCCAGCAGGTCGGTCGCCACCACATGCAGCGGCAGCTGCGCCTGCTCCAGCCGCTGGTAGGGCAGGCAGCGCTCGCACAGGCGGCGCAGGCCCGTGGGGTCGATGGCGAAGCTGCGCCGGCCGCCCACCACGCCGAACACGTCGCGCCAGGCCAGGGGAAAGACCTCGCGCCGATCCAGGCTGCGCCAGATCGCCTCGAGCTGCGCCACGCCGCGCGCATGGGGCGCGCCGGCGAAGTAGGCGCCGTTGATCGCGCCCACCGAGGAGCCGACCACCAGGTCAGGCCTCAGGCCATGCGCGACCAGGGCGCGCAGCATGCCGACCTGCACCGCGCCGAAGCTGCCGCCACCGGCCAGAACAAAGGCCGTCTTCTTGCCTGCGCCGTCATCCATGGGCCCAGTGTTTCACACCCGGCCCCGCAACTCAATCCCGCGCGTCAGCGCCAGGCCTGCATCCAGCCCAGGCCGGCCGAGGTGCCGCCGGCCTGGCCGCCCTGGCGCGGCTTGTACTCGCAGCCCAGCCAGCCGTCCCAGCCGCAGGCGGCGGCCACCTCGTCGATCACGCCGAACAGGTAGGGGTAGTTGAGCTCGCCGATGTCGGGCTCGTGGCGCTCGGGCACGCCGGCGATCTGGAGGTGGCCCACGGCGCCGCTGGGCAGGTACTGGCGGATCTTCATGGCCACGTCGCCCTCGACGATCTGGCAGTGGTAGAGGTCCATCTGCACCTTGAGGTTGGGCGCGCCGACCTCGGCCACGATGGCATGGGCCTGGTCCTGGCGGTTCAGGAAGAAGCCCGGGATGTCGCGCAGGTTGATCGGCTCGATCAGCACCTCGCGGCCCCGCCGGGCCGCCTGGTCCGCGGCCCAGCGCAGGTTGGCGACATAGGTGGGGCGCAGCTCCTCGCGCGTGCGGTCGGCCGGCAGCAGGCCGGCCATCAGGTGGATGCGCGGGCAGGCCAGCGCCTCGGCGTAGTCCAGGGCCAGCGCCACGCCGGCGCGGAACTCGGCCTCGCGGCCGGGCAGGCAGGCCGTGCCGCGCATGCCGCCGGCCCAGGCCGCGTCGATGGACGCGGCGTCGGTGCCGCCGGGCGGGGCGTTGAACAGCACCTGCTGAAGGCCATGGGCCTTGAGGCGCGCGGCCAGTTCCTCCCTGGCGAAGGCGTAGGGAAACAGGTATTCGACGGCCCGGAAGCCGTCCTTGGCCGCCGCCTCGAAGCGGTCGAGGAAGGGCAGCTCGGGGTACATCATGGACAGGTTGGCAGCGAACTTGGGCATGGGTTGTCCTTGGAAGACGGGTCGATGGAAGGCGCGCGCGGGCTTACCAGCGCGCGCCGAAGCTCCGGCGCAGCTCCTCGATCTGCGCCTCGTCCAGCGGGGCGGGCGGCGAAGGGCTCAGGCACAGCAGCCTCGCGGTCTCCTCGAGCTCCTCCAGCGTGGCCATGGCGGCGGCCGGGCTGTCGTGCCAGACATTGGGTCCCAGGCGCTCGAGCATCACCGCGCGGATGGGCGCGCCGCGCTCGCCGTAGCGCGCGATGGTCTCGGCCACCAGGGCCGCGGCGGCCGGGTCGCCGGGGCGGTGGTAGGGAATCAGCGGCACATGGCCGACCTTCATCACGAAATAGGGCGTGAGCGCCGGCAGCAATTCCTCGCCCTGGGCGCGCAGCGTCAGCGCCACGCAGTGCGTGCTGTGGGTGTGGATCACGCAGCGGGTGCCGGGGTCGAAGCGCTGGGCCGCGTCGTAGATCTGGCGGTGCAGGGCCAGGGTCTTGCTCGCGCGGTCGCCGCCGAGCTGCTGCCCGTTGGCGTCCAGGCGCGCCAGGCGCGCGGGGTCGAGCCGGCCCAGGCAGGCGTCGGTGGGCGTGATCAGGAAGCCGTCGTCCAGCCGCAGGCTGATGTTGCCGGCCGTGGCATGCACGTAGCCGCGCTCGAACAGGCTGCGGCCGACGCGGCAGATCTCTTCGCGGGCTTGTGTCTCGTTCATGCCTGCAGCATTTTGAAGGACTTGGTGAAGAAGTCGTCGCTGCCGAAGTTGCCGGACTTGAGCGTCAGGTGCAGGCCCTCGCCACCGGACGCAACAGACTGCGCATGGCACCAGGGCACGCCGGGGTCGATCTGCGGGCCGATCTGCAGCTGGGCGATGCTCAGCGCCTGCACGCAGGCGCCCGAGGTCTCGCCGCCCGCCACCACCAGCTGGCGCACGCCGCGCTGCACCAGGCCGCGCGCGATCGCCGCGATGCAGCGCTCGACCATGGCGCCCGCCTCTTCGACGCCGAGCTGGCCCTGCACGGCCTTGACGGCGGCGGGGTCGGCGGTGGCATAGACCAGCACCGGCCCACTCTCGAGCAGCGGCTCGGCCCAGGCCAGGGCCTCGGCGGCCACGTCCACGCCGGCCGAGATGCGCAAGGGGTCTATGGCCAGCGCGGGCCGGCCGGACTTGATGAAGTCCAGCACCTGGCGGTTGGTGGCCAGCGAGCAGCTGCCCGAGACCACGGCCTGCAGGCCGCCCGCGGGCGGCAGACGGCTGGCCTGGGGCGAGGGCGCGACGCCGAAGTTGGCCGGCAGGCCAATCGCCACGCCCGAGCCGGCGGTCAGCAGCGGCAGCTCCTTGAGCGCCGGGCCCATGCGCAGCAGGTCCTCGTTCGAGACCGCGTCGACGATGGCCATGCCCACGCCCTGTTCGCGCAGCTCGGCGATGCGCGCGCGCACCGCATCGGCGCCCTGGCTCACCGCCCGGTAGTCGATCAGGCCCACCTTGCGCCGGGTCTGCGCCTGCAGCACGCGCACCAGGTTGGGGTCGGTCATGGGGGTGAGCGGGTGGTTCTGCATGCCGCTCTCGCTCAGCAGCACATCGCCGGCGAACAGATAGCCCTTGAACACGGTGCGGCCGTTGTCGGGGAAGGCCGGGGTGGCGATGGTGAAGTCGCAGCCCAGCGCGTCCATCAGCGCCTCGGTCACGGGGCCGATGTTGCCCTGCGGCGTGCTGTCGAAGGTGGAGCAGTACTTGAAGTAGATCTGGCGCGCGCCCTGGGCCTGCAGCCAGGCCAGGGCTTCGAGGGACTGAGCCACGGCCTGCTCGGGCGCGATGGTGCGCGACTTGAGCGCCACCACCACGGCGTCGACCTCGACGCTGAGGGGCCCCTCGGGCACGCCTATGGTCTGGACCACGCGCATGCCGGCGCGCACCAGGTTGTTGGCCAGGTCGCTGGCGCCGGTGAAGTCGTCGGCGATGCAGCCCAGGAGGATGCCTGCGCCCATGCTCAGCCCCTGACTTCCAGCTTGACCGCGTCGGGGTTCTCCTGCGCGTAGGCGCGGATGATGGCCTCGAAGCTGGCGTCGGCCTCAAGCCCCAGGCCTTTAGCGCGAGTGGCCTGGATGCGGCTGGGCCAGCTGGTGACGATCTTGGCGATCTGGGCGTCGGGCTGCCAGGCGATCAGGGCGGTGGCGGCCGGGCCGGCCACGCGCTCGAGCGCCTGGGCCATCTCGCGCACCGTGATCGTGAGCGCCGGCAGGTTGACCGCGGTGCGCGCGCCCCATTCGCCGTCCGAGGCGGTCGCCGCGCGGATCAGGCCGGCCACCGTGTTGCCCGGCGAGGACAGGGCCACGGCGGTGTCGGGCGGCACCGGGCAGGTGGCGCGCTGGCCGGCCAGGGGCTCGCGCAGCATGCCGCTGAGAAAGCTCGAGGCCGCCGCGTTGGGCCGGCCCGGACGCACCGAGACCGTCATCAGGCGCACGCTGCGCCCGCGCACGAAGCCCTTGCGCGTGCAGTCGGCCACCAGCTGCTCGCCGATGAACTTCTGGATGCCGTAGCTGTTCTGCGGCGTGGGCAGGGTGGTGTCGGTGATGACCGGCGGCAGCGGCTGCTCGGGCGAGTCGCCGAACACCGCGACCGAGCTGGAGAACACCAGCACCGGCTTGCTGCCCAGGGCGCGGCAGGCCTGCAGCAGGACCTGGGTGGCCTCGAGGTTGCTGCGCATGCCGAGGTCGAAGTCGGCCTCGCATTCGCCGCTGACCGCGGCCGCGAGGTGGAACACCAGGTCGGTGTCGGCCGGCAGGCCCTGGCCACTGGCGATCAGCTCGAGCAGGTCGCCTTCGGCACTCGCGATGCGCGGGTCGGCGCGCAGGTCCTCGGGCGGGGCCACGCGGTCGGCCAGGGTGATGCGGTTGATGGCACGCGGCGCGGCGCCGGCCAGCGACAGGCTGCCCTGCTGCAGCAGGGTGCGGGCCAGGCGGGCGCCGAGGAAGCCGCAGCCGCCGGTGATCAGGATGTTCATGGGCTTGTCTCGAGAAGGAATGGGAAAGGGAGCGGTGATGGCCAGTGTCGCCTCATTCGGCCTGGGCCGGCGGCTGTGGCAATTCGATGCCCGGGAAGATCTTGATCACGGCGCTGTCGTCCTCGCGCGCGAAGCCCGCGGTCGAGGCCTGCATGAACATCTGGTGCGCCGTGGACGACAGCGGCAGCGGGAACTTGCTGGCACGCGCCACGTCGAGCACGATGCCGAGGTCCTTGACGAAGATGTCGACCGCCGACAGCGGCCGGTAGTCGGCCGCCAGCACATGGGCCATGCGGTTCTCGAACATCCAGCTGTTGCCCGCGCTGTGGGTGATGACCTCGTACAGCGCCGCCGCGTCCACGCCCTCGCGCAGGCCCAGGGCCATGGCCTCGGCCGCCGCCGCGATGTGCACGCCGGCCAGGAGCTGGTTGATGATCTTGACCTTGCTGCCCGCGCCCGCGCGCTCGCCCAGCTTGTAGACCTTGGCGGCCATGGCGTTGAGCGCCGGCTCGGCCAGGGCATAGGCCTCGGGACGGCCCGAGCTCATCATGGTCATCTGGCCACTGGCGGCCTTGGCCGCGCCGCCCGAGATCGGCGCGTCGATGTAGAGGATGCCGAGCTCGGCCAGGCGCGCCTCCAGCGCGATCGACCAGTTCGGATCCACGGTGGAACACATCACGAACACGCTGCCGGGCTTCATGCTGGCCGCGCAGCCCGGCTGCCCGGCGCTGCCGAACAGCACGCTCTCGGTCTGGGCGGCGTTGACCACCACCGAGACCACCACGTCGCTGGCCGCGCCGAGCTCGGCCAGCGTGGCGCAGGCCGTACCGCCGTCCTGGGCGAAGGCCTGGGCCACCTCGGCACGAACGTCGTAGACATGAAGGGCGTGGCCGGCGCGGCGCAGCGACTGCGCCATGCCGCCACCCATGGCGCCGAGGCCGATCAGGCCGATGCTGGGTTGCATGTCAAAACTCCTTGAGAGGCCGGACAGGGTGTGGCGCCGCCGGCCACCGACGACGCCTGGGCGGGCGCGCCCCGGACGCACACCCGTCAGCGTGTATTGATATGGTTATCATACAAATTTAGCCGAGCGAACCCATCAGGGCTATCCCTTAGCCCCAGGCCAGGCGAGGGCTCAGGGCCGCGCGCTGCCGGGCCGGGCTGCCAGCAGCGGGCTCGCGAGCTCGGCGCCCTCCTGCTGCCAGAAGGCCGGGTCGGCCTGGCGGATGCGGCCTATGGCATTGCTCATGTGGCCCGCCGCCGCCTGGCGGGCGCGGTCCGGGTCGCCGGCCTCTATGGCCTGCAGGATCAGCACATGCTCCTCGCTGACCTGGCGCGCGAAATCGGCGCGCCGCGCCTCGTTGGCCCGCGTCACCTGGGTCACGCCGCGCAGGAACTGGCCCAGGTACTGCAGCGTGTCCATCAGGAAGGGGTTGCCCGTGGCCTCGGCGATGGCGCGGTGAAAGCGCACGTCCTCCTCGACCCCGTCGCCGCCGGCCTGCACCGCCATCTCCAGGGCCGCTATGGCCTGGCGCAGGCGCAGCAGGTCCTCAGGATTGCGGCGCTGGGCCGCCAGCGCGGCCACCTCGCCCTCGAGCGCGCGCCGCACCTCGACCATCTGGATCACGGCCTCGCGCGAGCCGGCGTAGCGCGCGTCGAAGTTCAGCGGTGAAAAGCCGGCGTCGCGTACATAGACACCGCTGCCCTGGCGCGAATCGACCAGGCCCAGGGACTTGAGCCGCGACACCGCCTCGCGCACCACGGTGCGGCTGACCGAGAACTGCCCGGCCAGTTCCTGCTCGGTCGGCAGCTTGGCGCCGACGGCCAGCCGGCCGGAACGGATCTCGGTGCCCAGCGCGTCGGCGACCTGGTCGGACAGGCGCGCGCCCGGCGTGATGGACTGAAAGCGGGCGTTCATGCGAGGCACTCTAAAGTCATCATACGAATTTAACCCATGCGACGGCGCCTGCATGCTGCGGAATACCCGCGCCCGGCCCTGCCTCATGCCCAACCGGCCGGGCCACCGAAGCCGATGAAGCCGATGAAGCCGAGCTTGAGGCAGAAGCGCAGGGCTTCGGCAAAGGAAACGCTGCGGGGCGGGCGCGTGGTGCCCGTGGAGAAACCTCCATCAGCCCGCCAGCACTTGGACGGGACACCGTCCTGGCCAGGTCGGGAGCCTGTGTTCCCGACGCGGCGAAATCCCAGCGCGGCCAGGGTTGATCCAGATCAAACGGTCGACCACACCACTTTAATTTCGATTAGGTAAATTCGTTTCTCTATAGTAAATTAAAGTTTTCACTGGCGCATCCGCGCCAAAAACCGAGCCGGAGACCTCTGATGGGTACCTACATCAATCCAACCTACCCCTACCGTCCGCCCACGGACCTGCAGTCCAGCCCGCCGCAGCGCCGCCCGCTGATCGTGGTCGGCGCCGGCCCCGTGGGCCTGGCCGCCGCCATAGACGCGCGCCTGCAAGGCCTGCCCGTGCTGCTGCTGGACGAGGACAAGACCGTCTCGGTCGGCTCGCGCGCGGTCTGCTACGCCAAGCGCGCGCTCGAGATCCTGGACCGCCTGGGCGTGGGCGAGGCCGCCTGCGCCAAGGGCGTGAGCTGGAACGTGGGCCGCACCTTCCTCAACGAGCAGGAGGTCTACCAGTTCAACCTGGTGCCCGAGCCCGGCCACAAGCGGCCCGGCATGATCAACCTGCAGCAGTACCACCTGGAGGAAATGCTGATCGTGCGGGCGCTGGAGCTCGGCGCCGACATCCGCTGGCAGCACAAGCTGATCTCGGTCCAGCCCCAGGCCGACCACGCGCGGCTGACCGTGGAGACGCCCGACGGCCGGTTCGAGATCGAGGCCGACTGGCTGCTGGTGGCCGACGGCGCGCGCAGCGCTATCCGGCGCCAGCTGGGCCTGGACATCGAGGGCCGCATCTTCATGGACCGCTTCCTGATCGCCGACGTGATCATGCAGGCCGATTACCCGGCCGAGCGCTGGTTCTGGTTCGACCCGCCCTTCCACCCGGGCCAGAGCGTGCTGCTGCACAAGCAGGCCGACAAGGTCTGGCGCATCGACTTCCAGCTCGGCTGGGACGCCGACCCCGAGCAGGAGAAGAAGCCCGAGAAGGTGATCCCGCGCATCCAGGCCATGCTGGGCGACGCGCGGCCCTTCGAGCTCGAATGGGTGAGCATCTACACCTTCCAGTGCCGGCGCATGAAGGACTTCCGCCATGGCCGCCTCCTGTTCGTCGGCGATGCCGCGCACCAGGTCTCGCCCTTCGGCGCGCGCGGCGCCAACTCGGGTTTCCAGGACACGGACGACCTGATGTGGAAGCTGCGCCTGGTGCAGGCCGGCCAGGCGCCCGAGCGCCTGCTCGACAGCTACGCCGCCGAGCGCGAGTTCGCGGCCGACGAGAACCTGCTGAACTCCACCCGCTCGACCGACTTCATCACGCCCAAGAGCCGCGCCAGCCGGAGCTTCCGCAACGCGGTGCTGGACCTGGCGCGCGAGCATGCCTTCGCGCGCAAGCTGGTCAACTCGGGCCGGCTCTCGGTGCCGGCCTTCCTGACCGATTCACCGCTCAACACGCCCGACCAGGAGCCGTTCGCCGGCGACATGGTGCCCGGCGCGCCCATGGACGACGCACCGATCGCGCGAGAAGGCCAGGACGGCTGGCTGCTGGACCAGCTCGGCAACCGCTTCCAGTGCCTGCATTTCCTGGATGCCCAAGGCCGCCTGTCCGGCGCCGACCGCGCGGCGCTGCAGTCGCTGGCCCAGGGCGCGATCGCGGTCGAGCCGCTGCTGGTCTCGCCCTGCCCGGCCGAGGTCGAGGGCTTCGCGGTGCTGGTCGACCGCGATGGCCTGATCGCACGGCGCTACGACGCGCACCCCCGCAGCGGCTACCTGGCCCGCCCGGACCAGCATGTGGCCGCGCGCTGGCGCAGCCTGGACGCGGACCGCGTGCGCGCCGCCCTGGCACGCGCCACCTGCAACGCCTGAACCGAAGGAGAGCCACGATGAACGCCCCCCTGAGCCAGCGCGAGGCCGCGCCGGCTGCCGCACTGAACCTGGCGCCCAACTTCCACGAGGCCGGCCGGCGCTACTTCCGCGACTTCACGCCCGGCGACGATTTCTACGAGGCCCTGATCGAGACCCACCGCGAGCTCAGCGACGAGCAGAGCGAGCGCGTCAACGCGCGCCTGATCCTGCTCTTGGCCAACCACGTCGGCGACCTGGCCGTGCTGCGCGAGGCCCTGCGCCTGGCGCGCGCCGCCGCCTGAACACCCCACCCCATCGCCCCCAGACCCAAGGAGCCCCTCATGAAAATCAGCAAGATCCACCATGTCGCCTACCGTTGCAAGGACGCCAAGCAAACCGTGGACTGGTACGTCAAGCACCTGAACATGGACTTCGTGCTCGCGATCGCCGAAGACCAGGTGCCCTCGACCCACACGCCCGACCCCTACATGCACCTGTTCCTCGACGCGGGCGGCGGCAACATCCTGGCCTTCTTCGAGATCCCGAACTCGCCGCCCATGGGCCGCGACCCCAACACGCCGGACTGGGTGCAGCACATCGCCTTCGAGGTCGACAGCCCGGCCACGCTGGAGGCCACCCAGGCGCGCCTGGAGGCGGCCGGCATCCCCGTCGTGGGCCCGACCGACCACACCCTCTTCAAGTCGATCTACTTCTTCGACCCCAACGGCCACCGCCTCGAGCTGGCGGCCAACACGGGCACGCCCGGGATGCACCAGCGGCTAGACGAGGTCAAGTGGGACATGCTCGAGGAATGGAGCCGCACCAAGCGCGCCCCCAAGCACGCGGCATGGATGCACGAGAAGGAATTCGCGCCCGGCACCGCCGGCGAGTGACTCGGGCCGCCCCCAGGCGCGAAGGCCTCCTCGGGGGGCCAGCGAGGACACGCCAGTGCCGAGCGTGGGGGCCATGCCTCTCAGCCGCGCTGCAGCTTGAACACCGCCGTGCCGGCGCGCAGATTGGGCCAGCGCCGCAGCTCGCGGCCCTCCTGCAGGCCGAAGGCGTCGAGCACATGCAGGCCGTTCTTGCGCGCCAGCACCTCGAAGTCGGTGAAGGTGCCGACGCGGATGTTGGGCGTGTCGTACCACTGGTAGGGCAGGCGCTTGGTCACGGGCATGCGGCCCTGCAGGATGCTGAGCCGGTTGGGCCAGTGCGCGAAGTTGGGGAAGGCCACGATGCCGATGCGGCCCACGCGCGCAGTCTCGCGCAGCATGGTCTCGGTGTTGCGCAGGTGCTGCAGGGTATCGATCTGCAGCACCACGTCGAAGCTCTGGTCGCCGAACATGGACAGGCCCTGGTCCAGGTTGAGCTGGATCACGTTGACGCCGCGCCGCACGCAGGCCAGCAGGTCGGTGTCGCTGAGTTCGATGCCGTAGCCGCTGCAGCCGCGCTCTCGCTGCAAGAGGTCCAGCATGGCGCCGTCGCCGCAGCCCAGGTCGAGCACGCGCGCGCCCTCCGGCACCAGCCGGGCGATCGACTGCATGATCAGCAAGTCACTCATGATGTACGGGCCCCCACGCTGGTCACTCCGTGTACTGCGCTGGGCTCGCGCAGCGTCCGTGCGCGCAGCTGTACAGCGAAGCGAGCCCCTGCCGGGCCTGCGCTATGCACGTCCCGAGGCATCACGCTTAGGCCCGGCCCCGAGGGGGCCTTCGCACCTTGGGACGGCCCGGCGGCGCTCACCTCCATGTTCGCGAAGTAGGCGCGCACCGCCTCGAGGTAGCGCGGGTCGTCGAGCAGGAAGGCGTCGTGGCCATGCGGCGCGTCGATCTCGGCATAGCTGACCTCGCGCCGGTTGGCTACCAGGGCCTTGACGATCTCGCGGCTGCGCGCCGGGGAGAAGCGCCAGTCGGTGGTGAAGCTGACGACCAGGAACTTGCAGACCGCCTGGGCCAGCGCGGCCGTCAGGTCGCCGCCATGGGCGCGCGCCGGGTCGAAGTAGTCGAGCGCGCGCGTGATCAAGAGGTAGGTATTGGCGTCGAAGTACTCGCTGAACTTGTCGCCCTGGTAGCGCAGGTAGCTCTCGATCTGGAACTCCACGTCCTGCGTCGTATACAAATAGTCGCGCAGGTCCGGCGACGGGCCGCCCCTAGCCGGACCAGCCCCCTCGGGGGGCAGCGAACCACGCGCAGCGGGGAGCGTGGGGGCCCTGAGACTGCGACCGAACTTCTCGTTCATCACGTCGTCGCTCAGGTAGGTGATGTGGCCGATCATGCGCGCGATGCGCAGGCCGCGCTTCGGGATCACGCCGTGCTCGTAGAAATGCCCGCCGTGGAAGTCGGGGTCGGTCACGATGGCACGGCGCGCCACCTCGTTGAAGGCGATGTTCTCGGCCGTGAGGTTGGGCGCGCTGGCCACCACCACGGCGTGGCGCACGCGCTCGGGGTGCTGCAGGGTCCAGGACAGGGCCTGCATGCCGCCCAGGCTGCCGCCCATCACGGCCGCCAGTTGCTGGATGCCCAGGGCGTCGAGCAGGCGCGCCTGGGCGTTGACCCAGTCCTCCACCGTGACCACCGGGAAATCGGCGCCCCAGGCCTTGCCGGTCCCGGGGTTCTGGTGCATGGGCCCGGTGGAGCCGAAGCAGGAGCCCAGGTTGTTCACGCCGATCACGAAGAAGCGGTCCGTGTCGACCGGCTTGCCCGGGCCGATCATGTTGTCCCACCAGCCCTCGGAGCGGGCCTGGCCTTCGTAGCGGCCAGCCACGTGGTGCGATGCGTTGAGCGCGTGGCAGATCAGCACGGCGTTGGAGCGGTCGGCGTTGAGATGGCCGTAGGTCTCGTAGGCCAGTGAGTAGCCGCGTATCGATGCGCCGCTTTGCAGAGCCAGCGGCGCGTCGAAACTCATGGACTGCGGTGTGACGATCATGACAAGAAAAAACCCGGTGACGCCAAAGAAGCGACACCGGGCTACGGGTCCCTCTTTAGCTGTTTTCGCCGCGTCGGGGATGGAAATCCTCCCCGACGCGGCGCGCCCGCAAGCTGGAGCAAATCGGCGCTGCAGCTAGTATACGTGCAAGCCGCGGTGCGGCCAATGAAGGGAAAGCCGATGTCCGAGCTGTACGGCTCCGATGCCTATGCGCCGCGCGAGGTCGCGCTGCGCGTCGAATCCGTGGGCGTGGCCAAGGCACGCCTGGCCACGCTGCCGCTCTTGATGCTGGGCGTGCTGGCCGGCGTGTTCATCGGCCTGGGGGCGCTGGGCTTCGTGCTGGTCAAGTCGGACGCCACGCTGGGCTACGCCGCGGGCCAGTGGCTGGGCGGCCTGGTGTTCTCGCTCGGCCTGCTGCTGGTGGTGGTGGCCGGCGCCGAGCTGTTCACCGGCAACAACCTGCTGGTCATGGCCTGGGCCGACGGCAAGATCGGCACGGCCGAGGTGCTGCGCAATTGGACCCTGGTCAGCCTGGCCAATCTCGCGGGTGCGGCGGCGCTTGCGCTGCTGGTGTTCGCCAGCGGCCACACCGCGATGAACGAGGGCGCGATCGGCCGCACGGTACTCAAGATCGCGCTGGCCAAGCAGGAGCTGCCGGCCCTGCAGGCCTTTTGTCGCGGCGTGCTGTGCAACGTGCTGGTCTGCATGGCGGTCTGGATGGCCATGGCCGGGCGCAGCGTGGTCGACAAGGCCGTGGCCATCGTGTTCCCGATCAGCGCCTTCGTGGCGGCCGGCTTCGAGCACAGCATCGCCAACATGTACCTGTTCCCGCTGGCCCTGCTGATCCAGCAGGCCGACCCCGTTCTGCCCGGCCAGGCACTGGTGAGCTGGGGCGGCTTCGCTGCCAACCTGGGTCCGGTGATCGCCGGCAACCTGGTCGGCGGCAGCCTGGGGGTGGGCCTGAGCTACCACCTGATCTACCGGCGCGGCCAGCAGGCGGCCCCATAGGGCGATCAGGCCAGCAGCGCGAACGCGCCCAGGCCGGCGAAGACGGCGGCCGAGGCCAGATGCACCACGCGGATCGGCACGCGCCGCGTGATCGCGTCGCCCAGCCAGACCACCGGCGCGTTGGCCAGCATCATGCCCAGGGTGGTGCCGGCCACCACCCAGACCCAGGCCTGGTACTGCGCGGCCAGCATCACGGTGGCGACCTGGGTCTTGTCGCCCATCTCGGCCAGGAAGAAGGCCAGCAGCGTGGTGCCGAACACGCCCAGGCGCGGCGCGTTGCCGCCCTCGCCTTCGTCGAGCTTGTCGGGGATCAGCATCCAGACCGCCATGGCGAGGAAGGAGCCGCCCAGCACCCAGCGCAGCAGCTCGGGCCCCATCAAGCGCGTGACCCAGGTGCCCAGCGCGCCCGCGAGCGCGTGGTTGGCCAGGGTGGCGACCAGGATGCCGAGCACGATGGGCCAGGGCTTGCGAAAGCGCGCGGCCAGCAGCAGCGAGAGCAGCTGCGTCTTGTCGCCCATTTCAGCGAGCGCGACGAGGCCGGTGGAGACGAGAAAGGCTTGCATGGATGGCGGGGCCGGGCCGGACCGTGAGCACAAAACCAATGACCGCGCGGCATCTCCGGCCCGGCCCGCAAGGGGCAGTGGAGGCTGCGCAGTCAAAGGTCTCGCCAAGTCCGTAGAGCCTGTTTGCGCCATGTCCGCCGCAGGCAGACAAGTCTGTTGACGCAAACCCCTCTCGGATTCGAAGGGAGGCTACTCCCCAATGACAGGCGCGATTTTAGCGCAATGCATCGCCCAGAATTGGCGCGATTCTTGCTTTGTTTTGGTGCATTCCCGAGAAATCGGCGAAAAAAGCACCAATACAGATCAATTCAATCTCAGAGGACCTTATGGAAGCACTCAAACAGGGCGCGGATGCCCTGTTCATACTGCTAGGCGGCATCATGGTGCTGGCCATGCATGCCGGTTTCGCCTTTCTGGAGCTCGGCACCGTGCGCAAGAAGAACCAGGTCAACGCCTTGGTCAAGATCCTGGTCGACTTCTCGGTCTCGACCGTGGCGTATTTCCTGGTCGGCTACGGCGTGGCCTACGGCACGCATTTCTTCGTCGGCGCCGAGCAGCTGGCGGCCAAGAGCGGCTACGAGCTGGTGAAGTTCTTCTTCCTGCTGACCTTTGCTGCCGCGATCCCCGCCATCGTCTCGGGCGGCATCGCCGAGCGCGCGCGCTTCTGGCCGCAGCTGCTGGCCACCGCGGTCATCGTAGGCTTCGTCTACCCCTTCTTCGAAGGCATCGCCTGGAACCAGCATTTCGGTGTGCAGGCCTGGCTCAAGGCCCAGACCGGCGCCGAATTCCACGACTTCGCGGGTTCGGTGGTGGTGCATGCCGTGGGCGGCTGGATTGCGTTGCCGGCTGTGCTGCTGCTGGGCGCGCGCAGCAACCGCTACCGCAAGGACGGCGCCATGTCGGCCCACCCGCCGTCCAACATCCCCTTCCTGGCGCTGGGCGCCTGGATCCTGACCGTGGGCTGGTTCGGCTTCAACGTGATGAGCGCCCAGACCCTGGACAAGATCTCCGGCCTGGTCGCCGTGAACTCGCTGATGGCCATGGTGGGCGGCACCCTGGCCGCCCTGCTGCTGGGCAGGAACGACCCCGGCTTCGTGCACAACGGCCCGCTGGCAGGCCTGGTCGCGGTCTGCGCCGGCTCGGACCTGATGCACCCGCTGGGGGCACTGGCGGTGGGCGCGGTGGCAGGCGCCCTGTTCGTGGTCATGTTCACGCTGACGCAGAACCGCTGGAAGATCGACGACGTGCTGGGCGTGTGGCCGCTGCACGGCCTGTGCGGCGCCTGGGGCGGCGTGGCGGCCGGCCTGTTCGGCAGCCCCGCGCTGGGCGGCCTCGGCGGCGTGAGCCTGGGCGCGCAGCTGCTGGGCACGGGCCTGGGCCTGGCCTGGGCGCTGGCCGGCGGCTTCCTGGTCTACGGCCTGCTCAAGGCGACGCTGGGCCTCAGGCTGAGCCAGGAGGCGGAGTTCGACGGCGCCGACCTCAGCATCCACAAGATCAGTGCCACGCCGGAGCGCGAAGCGAGCTGGTAAAACCACACAGGCGACATGTGGCGCATAATGCGAGAGTGTCGCTCTAAACAGCCGCACATGATTGCGGTGTTTTGGTCAGTTTCGCGTTCCATAAGATTCACGGATTTGTTGACGGCGTAAAGCGGACTCCATCGCGTTTTTGCATCTCTTGAGGAGTCCCTTCCATGGGCAACAAACTTTACGTGGGCAACCTGCCCTATTCTTTCAGCGACTCTGACATGGCCCAGGCCTTCGGCCAGTTCGGCAATGTCTCCAGCGCCAAGGTCATGATGGAGCGCGACACCGGCCGCTCCAAGGGCTTCGGCTTTGTCGAAATGGGCAGCGATGCCGAGGCGCAAGCCGCCATCAAGGGCATGAACGGCCAGAACATGGGTGGCCGCAACCTGGTGGTCAACGAAGCCCGCCCGATGGAATCGCGCCCCCCGCGCAGCGGTGGCGGCGGCTTTGGCGGCGGTGGTGGTGGCGGCTACGGCGGCGGTGGCCGCAGTGGTGGCGGCTACGGTGGCGGCGGCCGCGGCGGCTACTGAGCCCTGCGTCGATATCCGAACTGAAAAGGGCCTGCGGGCCCTTTTTTCATGCCGATGCTGGTTTTCCCCAACACTTTGGCGCAAAAAACACTTGCAAAAGCCCGTACGGTATGGCGCATAATGACCCGGCGCAGGTTCCAGTGCCCGCGCCAAAGTTTGCGGTGCGCAGCTCAGTCTCGCTTCCTTACGGTGTTCTGCGGTTTGTTGAATGCGTTTTCGGGACTCCATCGCTTTGTTTATGTGTTTTTAGGAGTCCCTTGCATGGGCAACAAACTCTACGTCGGCAACCTGCCTTACTCGGTGCGTGACGGCGACCTCGAACAGGCCTTCAGCCAGTTCGGTTCCGTGACCAGCGCCAAAGTCATGATGGAGCGCGACACCGGCCGCTCCAAGGGCTTCGGCTTCGTCGAAATGGGCAGTGACGCCGAGGCGCAAGCCGCCATCAACGGCATGAACGGCCAGCCCCTGGGCGGCCGCAGCGTAGTGGTCAACGAAGCCCGCCCCATGGA
>NZ_SCMM01000059.1:0-25971 GCF_005503345.1 Ramlibacter sp. 2FC | reverse complement strand
TCCCTCCCCTCCGCGCTGCGGGCCCTGCCCGCCGCCTGGCTGCTGGCCACCCTGGCGGCCTGCGCCACCGGCCCCAAGCCGGACGCCAGCGCCGTCGCCGAACTGCAGGCCTCGCGCGGCAGCACCGTGACCGGCCGCCTGAGCTTTGCGCAGTTCGGCAGCAAGGTGCGCGTGAGCGGCCAGGTCAGCGGGCTCAAGCCCGGCGCCGAGCACGGCTTCCACGTGCACGAGAAGGGCGACTGCTCCAGCGGCGACGGCATGAGCACGGGCGGCCATTTCAACCCCGCGGGCGCGCCGCACGGCCGCCATGGCCACGGCAGCCACCATGTGGGCGACCTGCCGCCCCTGGGCGCGGACAGCTACGGCGTGGCGCGCGTGAACTTCGAGACCGACCGCATCAGCCTTGCCGGCGCCAACAGCGTGGTCGGCAAGGGCCTGATCGTGCACCGCGACCCGGACGACTACACCACCCAGCCCACGGGCAACGCCGGGCCGCGCCTGGCCTGCGCCGTGATCAGCGCGCGCTGAAGATGCGCCCGGGGACGCCCCGCGTGCTCCTTCGGGCTGCTAGGATGAAGCCTCTTTGGGGCGCGGCGTCGTCGCGCCCCACCCCCGATTGCCGGAGAAGTTTCCGATGTCGCCGATCAGCCGCATCCACCACCCCGCCCTGCGCCAGAAAATCATGTCGGCCGAGGCCGCCGCGGCCCTGATCCCGGCCGGCGCCCATGTGGGCATGAGCGGCTTCACGGGCGCGGGCTACCCGAAGGCCGTGCCGGCCGCGCTGGCCAGGCGCATCGAGCGCCTGAACGCGGCAGGGGAGAACTTCCGCATCGGCCTGTGGACCGGCGCCTCCACCGCCCCCGAGCTCGACGGCGCGCTGGCCAAGGTGCACGGCATAGACATGCGCCTGCCCTACCAGTCCGACCCGACCTGCCGCGCGCAGATCAACAGCGGGCAGATGCAGTACATCGACATCCACCTCTCGCATGTGGCGCAGTTCGTCTGGTTCGGCTTCCTGGGCCACCTGGACGTGGCCGTGGTCGAGGTGGCGGGCATCCTGCCCGACGGCCGGCTCATACCCTCGTCCTCGGTGGGCAACAACAAGACCTGGCTGGAGCAGGCCGACCAGGTGATCCTCGAGGTCAACCGCTGGCAGAACCCGGGGCTGGAGGGCATGCACGACATCTACTACGGCACCGAGCGGCCGCCGCACCGCCAGCCCATCCCGCTGGTGCGCCCGAACGACCGCATCGGCGAGCCCTACCTGCACTGCGACCCGGCCAAGGTGATCGCCGTGGTCGAGACCCAGCTGCCCGACCGCAACTCATCCTTTGCGGCGCCCGACGCCTTGTCTCGGCGCATCGCCGGCCACATCATCGAGTTCCTGCAGCAGGAGGTGAGCCGCGACCGCCTGCCCAAGGAACTGCTGCCGCTGCAGTCGGGCGTGGGCAACATGGCCAACGCGGTGCTGGCCGGGCTCAACGAAGGCCCGTTCGACGGCATGACGGCCTACACCGAGGTATTGCAGGACGGCATGCTCGAGCTGCTGAGCAGCGGCAAGCTGCTCAGCGCCTCGGCCACCGCGATCTCGCTGAGCCCCGCGGCCATGGACGACTTCAACGCCCGCATCGATTTCTACCGCGAGCGCATCGTGCTGCGCCCGCAGGAGATCAGCAACCACCCCGAGCTGATCCGCCGCCTCGGCCTGATCGCGATGAACGCCATGATCGAGGCCGACATCTACGGCAACGTCAACTCCACCCATGTGATGGGCTCCAGCATCATGAACGGCATCGGCGGCTCGGGCGACTTCGCGCGCAACGCCTACCTCTCGATCTTCATGACGCCTTCCACCGCCAAGGACGGCGCCATCTCCTGCATCGTGCCCATGGCCTCGCACGTGGACCACACCGAACACGACGTGCAGGTGATCGTCACCGAGCAGGGCCTGGCCGACCTGCGCGGCCTCTCGCCGACCCAGCGCGCGCGCGTGGTGATCGAGAAATGCGCCCACCCCGACTACCGGCCCGCGCTGCTGGACTACTTCGAGCGCGCGCTGCGCGAGGCGCCGGGCAAGCACACGCCGCACCTGCTGGGCGAGGCGCTGTCCTGGCACACACGCTACCTGCAGACCGGGCACATGTGACGGGCTCCCTCTCCCCGCTGGGGAGAGGGCCGGGGTGAGGGGCTGCGCGCCCAGCGGTTCAGGGAAAATGTGCGATCCGCGCTCCCTGCACGACCACCATGAATGTCCAAGCCCACCTGTTCTCCGACGACCTGCCTGCGCCCGACAGCCCGCCTGCCACGACGATTTCCCTGCGCACGCTCAAGATCGATGCGGACCGCCTTTCGCCCGCGCAGCAGCGCTTCAACCGCCTGCTGGCGCGCGTGCAGAAGCTGACCGGCCAGATCGAGACCGTGCGCCAAGCGGTCGATGCGCACCGGCCGCGGCAGGTCCGGGAGTTGGCCGAGCTGGAGCAGCAGCACAGCGCGCTCATGCAGCGCATGGCGCTGTGGCTGGACGAGCGGCTGCGCACCAAAGGCCTGACCGCTGCGCAAAAGCGCATGGCGACCGAGATTCTGATTTCATTGAGCGAGGCCCTGGCGATGCAGGGCGACGCGCAAATGCAGGCGCTGCACGACCGCCACAGCCCCGATGACCTGGACGCCAAGCAGGGCGCCAGCGTGCAGGGCATGAAGGACATGCTGGAAGAGGTGCTGGGCAAGCCGCTCGGAGCAGCAGGCGATGGCGACGATCTGGACGCCCTGCTGCACGCCGCGATGAAGGAGATGGACGAGCAGGCCCAGGCGGCGCACGAGCAGCGCGAGGCGCAGCAGGCGGCGCGCCGTTCCAGGAAGGCCAAGACAGCCCGCCAGCAACAGGCCGAACAACAGCAAACCGACGCCCAGAGCGCGCTGCGCACCCTGTTTCGGCAACTGGCCAGCGCGCTGCACCCCGACCGCGAAACCGACCCGCAGGAACACAAGCGCAAGTCCGCCCTGATGGCCGAGGCCAACGCGGCCTACCGGCGCCGCGACCTGACGGCCCTGCTGACACTGCAGCTGCGCGTCGAACAGGCCGAGCCCGGCTCGCTCGCGCGCATGGCCGAGGACAAGGTCGCCGCCCTCAACCTGCTGCTGAAGGACCAGGTCGCGGCGCTGGAGCAAGACCTGTCCGCGGTGGAGATACGGGCGCGCAGCGAGTTCGGCCTGGCCCCGTATGCCGCCGTCAACGCCGCCAGCCTGGCTCGCACGCTGGCCCAGCAGCGCCAGCAGCTGGAGCAGGACATCGCCCACATGAACCAAGATCTGCGCCGGGTGCAGGACGACGCCGAATTCAAGCGCTGGCTCAAGGAGCAGGACCGCCTGGCGCGGCAGGTCGACCCGTTCGAGGATCTGGACCTGGTGTTCGGCCCCGGCGGTTTTCGACCTTGAGGCGCGACCAGCCCGATCACTCGGTCGACGCGCGCGCCAGCCGCTCGCTCTTCCAGTACACGTCGTCGCCCGGCTGGCCGTCTGCGCGGTGGCGGTTGAGCACGCGCGCCAGCACGAACATCAGGTCCGAGAGGCGGTTCAGGTACCGGCGCGGCGCTTCCTTGAGCGCCTCCTCGCTGCCCAGGGCCACCACCGCGCGCTCGGCGCGGCGCGCCACGGTGCGGCAGACATGGGCCTGGGCTGCGGCGCGCGTGCCGGCCGGCAGGATGAACTCCGCCAGGCGCGGCAGCTGGGCGTTGTAGGTGGCCAGCGCCTGGTCGAGCTGCAGCAGGGCCTCGGGCTTGAGCAGCTCGTAGCCCGGGATGGAAAGCTCGCCGCCCAGGTTGAACAGCTGGTGCTGGATGTCGACCAGCAGCTCGCGCAGATCGGCCGGCATGTCCTCGCACAGCAGCAGGCCGATGTGCGAGTTGAGCTCGTCCACGTCGCCCATGGCGTGCACGCGCAGGCTGTTCTTGGACACGCGCGTGTTGTCGCCCAGGCCGGTGGTGCCGTTGTCTCCGGTGCGGGTGGCGATCTGGGTGAGTCGGTTGCCCATGTCTGACCTCGTTGGTTCCGTATGCGCCTGATTGTGCGCGAACTGTGCGCGAAGCCGCTTGCGGCCGCCGTTACCCCGGGCGAGCAAATGTTTCTGCGCCATGCCGGATGTACATGAGGCAACAGCAGGCAAAAGTGCTGGCCCAGCCCCCCCCTGCTGCGGTGCAATGCAGGCCTGTTCAACTTCAAGGGAGCCTGATCCATGAAAGCCAAACGCCTATGCCTGGCCAACTTCGAGGCGCGCAGCGTCATGCTGTTCGCCGCCTGGACCCTGGGTTGCGCCGCCGCGGTGCAGGCGCAAAGCCCCGCCCCGCCGCCCGGGCGCCCGGCCGCCCAGATGGGCGCGCCCACGGCGCAGGCCTCGGCCGTCAGCCAGGAGGCCACCGCCGCCTTCGGGCGCGCCGACGCCAACCAGGACGGCCGGCTCAGCGCCAAGGAGGCCGAGCTGCTGCCGGCCGTGGCCCAGCGCTTCGAAATGCTGGATGGCAACCGCGACGGCTTTCTGTCGCGCGAGGAGTTCGAAAAGGGCTTGAAGCCCTGACCCTTGGCGGGGCTCGGGGGCGGGCCCCGCGACGTAAACTGTGGGGATTGCCCGCCGGAGACAAGCCCATGAACGCCCCCACGTCCACCCCCCACCTGATGCCCGAGATCCAGCCGCGCGAGGTGCCCGCGGCCCTGCTCGAGGCGCTCAAGGCCCGCTTCGGCGCCAACTGCTCGACGGCCCTGGCGGTGCGCGAGCAGCATGGGCGCGACGAGTCCTCGTTCCAGGCGCCGCCGCCGGCCGCCGTGGTGTTCGCCGAGAGCACGCAGGACGTGGCCGACGCGGTGAAGCTGGCCGCGCAATGGGAGGTGCCGGTGATTCCGTTCGGCGTCGGCTCCTCGCTCGAGGGCCATCTGCTGGCCGTGCAGGGCGGCATCAGCATCGACCTCATGCGCATGAACAAGGTGCTGTCCATCAACGCCGACGACCTCACCGTCACCGTGCAGCCCGGCGTGACGCGCAAGCAGCTCAACGAAGAGATCAAGTCCACCGGCCTGTTCTTCCCCATCGACCCCGGCGCCGACGCGACCCTAGGCGGCATGAGCGCCACGCGCGCCAGCGGCACGAACGCCGTGCGCTACGGCACCATGCGCGAGAACGTGCTCGCGCTCGAGGTGGTGACGGCCAGCGGCGAGCTGATACGCACCGGCACGCGCGCCAAGAAGTCGAGCGCGGGCTACGACCTCACGCGCCTGTTCGTCGGCAGCGAGGGCACGCTGGGCGTGATCACCGAGATCACGCTGCGCATCTACCCGCTGCCCGAGGCGATCTCGGCCGCGATCTGCTCCTTCCCCAGCATAGCGGCCGCGGTGC
This sequence comes from Ramlibacter sp. 2FC, assembly GCF_005503345.1. Taxonomy (NCBI): domain Bacteria; kingdom Pseudomonadati; phylum Pseudomonadota; class Betaproteobacteria; order Burkholderiales; family Comamonadaceae; genus Ramlibacter; species Ramlibacter sp. 2FC. Next base: position 20,588 of record NZ_SCMM01000059.1, on the reverse strand, counting down.
ACACCGTGATCCAGACCATACAACTGGGCGTGCCGATCGCGCGCGTGGAGCTGATCGACCAGAACACCGTGCGCATGGTCAACGCCTACGCCAAGCTGGGCCTGCGCGAAGAGCCCATGCTGCTGATGGAGTTCCACGGCTCGCCCTCGGGCGTCAAGGAGCAGGCCGAGACCGTGCAGGAGATCGCCAGCGAGCATGGCGGCAAGGCCTTCGAATGGGCCACCACGCCCGAGGAGCGCACGCGCCTGTGGACCGCGCGCCACAACGCCTATTTCGCGGCCATACAGTCGCGCCCCGGCTGCCGCGCCATCTCCACCGACACCTGCGTGCCGATCTCGCGCCTGGCCGACTGCCTGCTAGCCTCGGTGGCCGAGGCCGACGCCTCGGGCATCCCCTACTTCCTGGTCGGTCATGTGGGCGACGGCAACTTCCACTTCGGCTACCTGCTCAACCCCGACGACCCCAAGGAGCGCGAGGTCGCCGAGGCGCTGAATCACAAGCTGGTGGCGCGCGCCCTGAGCCTGGAGGGCACCTGCACCGGCGAGCACGGCGTGGGCCTGCACAAGATGGATTTCCTGGTCAGCGAGACCGGCGCCGGCGCGGTGGACATGATGCGCACCATCAAGCGCGCGCTGGACCCGAAGAACATCATGAACCCGGGGAAGATTTTCGAACTCTGAAGCCCGCCTCAGCCGGGGCGGGCGCAGCGCTAGCCAGCTAGCGAGACCGCACCAGCAGCGAGGCCCGGAAGGACAGCACATGCTGGCGGATGGCGGCCGCCGCCCTGGCCCCGTCGTGCGCGCCCAGCGCGGCCACGATGGCGCGGTGCTCGGCCATCACCTCGGCGATATGGCCTTCGGTCAGGAAGGACAGGGCCCAGAAACGCTGGGAACGGGCATGCAGCACGCTCAGGATGTCGCGCAGCATGCTGTTGCGCGCGATCTCGGCGATCTTCTCGTGGAACTTGCGGTCGGTGGTCATCAGGGCCACCAGATCGCGCCGCTTCGCGTCCTGCTCGAACTGGTCGGCGATCGCCGCCAGCTCGGCCGCCTCGGCGTCGGTGATGCGCTCCGCGGCCAGGCGCACGCACAGCTCCTCGTTGGCCAGCCGGACGTCGATGAGCTCGAGCGCGTCGTCGATCGACAGGGGCGCCGCCATGGCCCCCTTGCGCGGCAGGATCTGGATCAGTCCTTCGGCTGAGAGCCGGTGCAGCGCCTGAAGAATCGGTGTGCGACCCAGGCCGAAGCGGTCCACCAGCTGCGCCGTGTTGAGGTATTCCCCGGGCTTGTACGCCAGGGTCACCAGCGCCTCCTTCAGCGTCACATAGGCCGCCTCGTTGCGTGACAGGTCCTCGGTCGGGTCTTGGCGCTTGCGGCGGGGCTTGGCTACGGCTTCGGTCATGGGCTCTGAAATATCACAGTCGTCTCAGCAATGCTATAGCAATTTCACGCATCGCCCTTATCGCTGAAGTTGCTGTAAAATTTCACAGACATTTCTCAACCGCATCAAGACCACCCTGCCCTATGCTTCTGACCTTTGAACTCGACTCGGGCGCGTCCCTGCAGCTCAACGTCGAACACCTCGTGATCGCCGGCTGGACCGGCCGGGACACCGCAGCCATCGAGCACCACATCGAGGAGCTGGCGGTGCTCGGCGTGCCCCCCCCGAGCAGCGTGCCGCTGTACTACCGCGTCGCGAACCACCAGCTGAGCCAGTCGCCCCTGATCGAAGTGGTGGGCGAGCAGAGCTCGGGCGAGGTCGAGCCCCTGGTGTTCCGCCACGACGGGCAGTTCTATCTGTCCATCGCCTCCGACCACACGGACCGCGAGCTCGAGTCCCACAGCGTCGCCCTGTCCAAGCAGATCTGCAGCAAGCCCGCCGCACGCCAGGCTTGGCGCCTGGACGAGGTCGCCGAGCGCTGGGACAGCCTGGAGATGGCGTCCTGGATCGTCGAGGACGGCCGGGAGGTGCTCTACCAGCAAGGAACCCTCGCCGCCCTGCGCTCCGCCAAGGACTTGCTGGCGCTGTACGAGAGCCGCGCCCAGATCCCGCAGACGGGCTTTGCCATGACCTGCGGCACCCTGCCCGCCATCGGCGGCATCCGGCCGGCCGCCGAATTCCGCATGGCACTGCGCGACCCCGCGACCGGGCGCACGATCAACCATGCCTACCGCTGCCGGGCCCTGCCCGTGGTGGCCTGAGGAGACGCGCATGACAGCGACGCTGCGCGAGCTTCAAGCCCGGCTGGACCAGCGCTCGGCGACCGCGGCCTCCCTGGCCGCGGAGGCCCTGGCGCGCATCGAGGATCCGCGGGGCGAGGGCGCCCGCACCATGACCGAGGTCTTCGCCGACAGCGCGCAGCGTCAGGCACGCGCGTCCGACGCCCTGCGCGAGGCCGGCCTGGCGCGTTCCGCGCTGGAAGGCATACCCGTGTCCGTCAAGGACCTGTTCGACGTGGCGGGCCTCCCGACCGCCGCGGGCTCGGTCGTGCTCAAGTCGGCGCCCCCCGCCAAGGCCCATGCGCCAGCGGTCCAGCGGCTGCTGGACGCGGGCGCCGTCCTGGTAGCGCGCACCAACATGACCGAGTTCGCCTACTCGGGCCTGGGCATCAACCCGCACCATGGCACGCCCCGCAATCCCTGGCGCCGCGAGGAGGCGCGCATCCCGGGCGGCTCGTCCAGCGGCGCCGCGGTGGCGATCAGCGACGGGATGTGCGTGGCCAGCGTGGGCAGCGACACCGGCGGCTCTTGCCGCATCCCGGCCGCGCTGTGCGGCATCACGGGATTCAAGCCCAGCGCGAGCCGTATTCCTCAAGAAGGCATGCTGCCCCTGTCGCCCACGCTGGACGCGGTGGGCGTGATGGCGGCGGACGTGTACGGCTGCGCCGCGATGGACGCGGTGCTCTCCGGCGATGCCGCGTGGCCAGTCCGGCCGGCCGACCTGCACGATCTGCACAACCTGCGGCGGGCCCGGTTCGCCGTGCCCCAGACCCTGGTGCTCGACGGCCTGTCGCCGGAAGTGGCGGCCGCCTTCCAGGCCGCGCTGCGCCGGATCTCGGCCGCCGGCGCCGAGCTGGAGGAGATCGCTGCGCCCGAGTTCCTCGAGCTGGCCCAGATGAACGCGGCCGGCGGCTTCACCGCGGCCGAGTCCTTCGCCTGGCATGCGGAGCTGATCGCCCAGCAGTCCGAGCGCTACGACCCGCGGGTGCTGTCACGCATCCTGCGCGGCCGGGGCTTCCCGGCCAAGGACTACCTGGACCTGCACCGCCAGCGCGGCGACTGGCGGCAGCGGCTCGACGCGCGCCTGGCGGGCTTCGACGGCTGGCTGATGCCCACCGTGCCCCAGACCGCGCCGCGCATCGTCGAGCTCGAGGCCAACGAGGCCCTGTACTTCAAGACCAATGCCGAGATGCTGCGCAACCCCTCGCTGGTGAACTTCCTCGACGGCTGCGCCCTGTCCCTGCCCTGCCATGCGCCCGATGCGGCCCCGGTCGGCATCAGCCTGGTGGGCGCCACCGGCACCGACCGCAGCACCCTGCACTGGGGCATGGCCATCGAATCCGTCCTGCGTTCCTAGACCCCGCGTTCACACCAAGAGAGCAACCCATGAAAAAACTTCCCAAGCTTCTCGCTTCCCTGCTGATGGCCGGCATGGCCTGCCTGGGCGCGGCCGCCCAGGCGCAGGACAGCTATCCCTCCAAGCCGATCAAGCTGGTCGTCGCCTTTCCGCCGGGCGGCAGCATCGACATGGTGGCGCGTCTGGTCGCGCCCAAGCTGTCGGCCAGCCTGGGGCAGTCCATCGTCGTCGACAACCGCCCGGGCGCCAGCGGCAACATCGGCATGGACTATGTCGCCAAGTCGCCCAAGGACGGCTACACGCTGCTGATGGCCCATGCTGGCCTGGCGTCCAACGGCTCCATCTTCGCCAAGCTGAACTACGACCCGATCAAGGACCTGGCGCCCATCATCCGCGTCGCCGACCAGCCCAGCGTGCTCGTCGTCAACCCCAGGCAGCCGTTCAAGACCGTGGGCGAGCTGGTGGCCCATGCCAAAGCCAACCCCGGCAAGCTGAGCTTCGGCACCTCGGGCCTGGGCGGGCCGCAGGACGTGGCGGCGCGCATGTTCATGCAGCTGACCGGCACCGACATGCTCAACGTGGCCTACAAGGGCGGCGCGCCGGCGCTGACCGACCTGCTGGGCGGCCAGATCGACCTGATGTTCGAGACCTCCCCGACCGCCGTGCCCTACGCCAAGAGCGGCAAGCTGCGCGCCCTGGCCGTGACCAACGACAAGCGGCTGTCCACCATGCCGGACCTGCCCTCGGTGGCCGAGGCCGGCGTGCCCCGCTACAAGTACCTGGCCTGGGTCGGCCTGCTGGCACCGGCGGGCACGCCGCCGGCGATCGTGCAAAAGCTCAACGAGCACATGCAGAAGCTGCTGGCCTCGCCCGAAGTGAAGGCCCAGCTGGCCGAGAACAGCCTGGAAGTGGCGGGCGGCTCGGTGTCCGACTTCGCGAAGTTCGTGCAGAAGGAATCGGACTACTACGCCAGGTTCGTGAAGGACTTCAACATCACGCCGCAGTAAGACGGCACAACAGGCGATAGGGCGGGCCCGCCGGCGGCCCGCCCTAGGTGACGGTCTACATTACTACAAGGGCTTCCCCACTTGTCAAACAAAGTTGCCCCATGACCCGCGGTGCGGATTTCTCTTGTTGGGTCTGCGTGCCATTTCGGCGCGTGGTGAGCGAGCAAAGCTGAGAACAACAGATGCGGACTGGCCAAACTACAAACGGTCATTCGTGTGGCGTTTCATGCGCCATGGACCCTGATGAAGGACGCACGCGGGAGACCCATTCGTTAGCCGGCAAGCAGTTCGCCGCCCTTGAGTTGATCGGTCACTGCCCGCGCAGGTCCAAACCTGTTGTCATCAACGCCTGCCGTCACGCGGCGGTCGAACTCAATCCTCCTGGCTTGATCAACAATGAGAGCTGCAACGCCGATCGGCTTTCAGGCCGGCAGCACGAAGTCTTCGCCCTTGCGCAGCACCGCCCAAGCCATGCGTGCGTTCTTCGCCGCGATGGCCACCACGGCCTTCCAGTAGCCCCGTCGCTCGGCCAGCGCCACCGCCCAGCGACTGACCGCGTCCGTCTTGTTCTTGGCCGCCACCAGCAGCGCCCTGGCACCCAGGATCAGCAGTGTCCGCAGGTAGGCATCACCGGCCTTGGTGATGCGTCCCAGCCGCGTCTTGCCGCCCGAGCTGTACTGTCCCGGCGCCAGGCCCAGCCAGGCCGCGAACTGGCGACCACAGTCGAAGTCGTGTCCGCTACCGATCATCGCCAACAGACAGGTGGCGGTGGTCTCGCCCACGCCGCTGAGCTGCATCAGGCGCTTGGCCCGCGCGTCCTCTTTGGCCATGGCCTTGATGTGTTGGTCGTATTGCGCGATGCGCTCGTCCAGCCGGCTGACTTCGCTGAGCAGGTCACCGATGACGGTGTTGGCGTAGCCGGGCAGGTCTTCCAGGCACTCGCAGGCCCGCCGGCGCACCGTGGCGGCCTTGAGCGGCAGCACGATGCCGAACTCGCTGAGCAGACCACGGATGCGGTTGAGCGTGGCGGTACGTTGCTCGACAAAGCCTTGGCGGGCGCGGTGCACCATCAGGTGCGATTGCTGTTGCAGGCTCTTGGCCGGAACGAAGCGCATGTGAGGGCGCTGCACGGCCTCGCAGATGGCGGCGGCATCGGCCGCATCGTTCTTGCCGCGCCGCCCGCTCATGCGGTACGGGGTGACGAACTTCGGTGCAACCAGGCGTACGGTGTGGCCCGAAGCTTGGAACAGACGCGCCCAGTGGTGTGCGCCGGAGCAAGCTTCCATGCCGATGATGCACGGTGGCAAGGACGACATCAGTTCATGCAGCTTGTCGCGGGCAACAGTTGGCCGGACCAACTCGGCCTTGCCGGCCTCGTTCACCCCGTGCACCGCAAAAACATTCTTGGCGAGATCAATACCTACCGTCAGAATAGCCATGGACTTCCCCTTCCGAATAAGTTGATGAGAAACCGCACTTCCCATCGTGGCACTCAATTGCCATCTGCCGCAATGCGGCTACCTCGGGACGGGGAAGTCCCTTTCATTCGTTAGACGCCGCACTGTGCAAAGAACGGCGGTGAGCGCCTTCCGTTCTGACAGAATGGCGGCAGGAGAGGCCACATGAACATCTTGGACTGGATCGACTTCGGGAAAGTGTCCGCGGAACGGGACGACCTTCTTTCAAGTTATTTTTTCGACAACGGCGTCCTCAAGTCCGTTACGAATAGTCCCACGTCATTCTTGGTTCTTGGTCGGAAAGGCGCCGGCAAAACGGCCGTCTTCCGTTACCTTACAGAAAACCACAACGAGTTTCTCGACCCCGATGATCTGCTTATCGCGTTGTCTTTCGAGGACTACAACTGGAACATACACGCGCTGCTGACGAACGAGAACAAGGCGGAGTCCATGCTCTACAAGCAGTCATGGCGCTTTATTGTTCTCGTTGAGTGTCTCAAGGCCGTATCTGCATGGTATGCGAAGAAGGGAAAGGCCGCGCCCAAGAAAATCGCCGCTGCCACAAAGCTCTTGGAGAAGCTGTTTGATAGCCCGGTGCCTTCAATCTATCAAATCGTCGGTCGCAAGCTACTGAATCTTTCCGGACTGAGGCTGCCGAAGGCGGGCCTGGATCTTGAGGAGGGCGGCCTTGACGCGGTTAGCCTCGAGGGAGGAGAGGTCACCTTCGAAGAAGTTAAGAAGGATCATTCCCTTCGACAACATATTTCCGAGAACATTGAGAATCTGATTGAGTACCTTGACCGAGCGCTTTCCGAAACTTCTGGTCAATGGCCCACTACATTCATCTGCTTTGACAAAGTCGACGAGGCTTGGGAGGCGCTGATTAATTCGGCTCGACATCCTTTGGCCTCAATGAAATCAATGAGTTATGAAGGATAAGGTGCTTAAAAAGTGAATTAATCAGCGCTTCCCTTGGGATGAAGTATCGTACGAAGCCTCCCGGAAAGTCATAGCTGGGCTCGTCGCGGCGTGCGATGCGATCAACGCGCAGTACAAGGGCCGCCTCAGGCCGATTGTCTTCCTCCGCGAAGACATCTTCGACACGCTCAGCCTCAACGACGCAAACAAGCTCAGAGCGGATTGCGGTGCGCTGCTGCACTGGAACAAGGACACCATCGCTAGCTTGATTCTTCGACGGGTGAACTACTACGCGAAGGAAAAAAATCAGCCCATCGTCACCTCGCTTGACTCGCTATTCGACAAGACAGAAATGCGACAAGGTGCGCGGCCATCGCGGTACTTGCTGCGACGGACGATGATGCGTCCCCGCGATTTGATTTCACTACTAAACCTTACGGTAGCGACGATGCGGGATAAGGTCGAAGACCCGTTCGTCGACGAACCTCCTTCCTTCGAGAAGCTGGAGTGTGAATCCATATATAACGCGGAGCCCAGTTACTCGGAATGGCTCAAGCAAGAAGTTCTTGAGGAATGGAAAGTTCAACGTCCGTCCATCGTGAGCTTGTTGAATGCGTTGCAGAATCATGGATCGACGAACTTCACCGCTGCGATTCTGGCCAAAGAACTTGAGAAGCTAGGCGTGAAGACGACGTCGGCCGACACACTTGAGCACTTGCGTTTTCTTTTTGAGAACTCAGTGGTTGGCTTCCGGTTGGGCTCCTCAAATGAGTGGCGGTTTAAATGCTTTTATCCCTCTCAAGGGTTCGTAGAGTCCGACGAATATCGGGTCCACGATGGCCTTGTGCGTGCACTGAATCTGACTGAGGCTCGCAAACTGAGTTGAACAGCCGTGCTCGCCCATCTCGTCAAGCAGATCAAGCCGCTGAGCAGCCGCATCGAACACGCAGTGCAGTCCTGCGAGGATGGCCGCATCCACATGAGCTTCCCGCGCGCCGGACGCATCTGCGCCGCCCAGATCTTCAGCGAGATCGGCAGTGTGCGCGAGCGGTTCGATGATCTTGAGCGGTTCGAGGCCGAAGCAGGCGTCACGCCTGATCGGGGACTGGGTCCACTTCTACAACCACCGGCACCCGCATCAGGCGCTAAACATGAGAGCACCCGCTGAGGCATTTGCATTAGCGGCCTGACCTGCGCAGGTTCTGCTGGGTCAATACAGACGTTGGGACGCGCGATGAGCTCTGTTGCTCGCGGAAATGCTTTTGAGAACCGTGTATTTGCGGCCCTGCAAGACGAGGTCGACGCTGAGCGGCTTGGGCTTCTTCCCAAGCAGTGCTCCCTCTTTCAGAAGAAGGGCTACTTCTCTCGAGATCGTCAATCCGATGTGATCGTCGATATTTCGATTGAAGTAACTCTTCCTGGTGCGACGGAGTGGTCCATGCTTTGGGTGTGCGAGTGCAAAGACTACTCGGGTGCACTACCCGTCAACGATGTTGAAGAGTTCAAGGCGAAGTTGGATCAGATCGCCGGAAAAAACGTGAAGGGCCTACTCGCAGTGACAGGAGCATTGCAGTCTGGCGCAGAAAAGTACGCTCGCTCCCAAGGCATAGGCGTCGTACGGATCATGCCGCCCAGCCAAGTGGAATGGCTTATGTATTTCGAGACGGTGGTGTCTTCCGGCCGAGAAAGCCTCGATCCTGCCCAGTTCCAGCGCGCTCTTACCATTCCGGGATTCACGAGCCGGAATCGAGAGTTCTTCGGCAGAGCCGATGGCTACATTTTCGGAGGTTGGCGTGCTCTGCTTCGAACGTCGCTCGGTGGAGACGCGTCCTAACAACTCGGTCGAGACCGGCACCCAGCGGCAAGGCGCCGCGAGGCGTACGATTTCCCAACACGCCTGGCGGCGCCTTGCCGCTGGGTGCGGCTCACCTTTACGTTGAAGGACCGATTTCCTTGCCGCGATGCGGTGGCTGTGGGGCGGTCGCGACTTTGAAGGTCCGGTTATCGGACGGATGGCCGAACGTCTCTTGGTGGCCGTCCCCGCGCATAGACGAACAGCCGGTCTTCTTGACCGCAAACGGCAGCGCCGGACACAGAACGGAAACGGCATCGACCACCGGCGCCCCCGCTCAAAGACCGCGCAGCGCCGCCCGCACGATATGGGCCGCATCCACGCCGAAGAAGTCGCGCAGTGCCGCCCGCGTGTCGCTGCGGCCGAAGCCGTCGGTGCCCAGGGTGAGGTAGGTCCGGCCCTCGGGCAGGAAGGCGCGGATGCTCTCGGGCACGGCGACCACGTAGTCGGTGGCGGCGACGATGGGGCCGCTGGTCTCGGCCAGCAGCTGCGCCACGTAGGGGCGTTCGCCGCCTTCCTCGCCGGCCAGCCGGCTGGCCTGCCAGGCCTGGCCATCGCGCGCCAGCTCGCTCCAGCTCGTGATGCTGTAGACATCTGCGCCCACGCCCTGCTCGGCCAGCTGCTCGGCAGCCTGGATCACCTCGGTGAGGATCGCGCCCGAGCCCAGCAGGGTGACGCGCCTGCCCTGCTCCGGCCCGTAGCTGGCGAACTTGTAGCCACCGCGGATCACGCCGGCCGCCGCGCCCGCCGGCAGGTCGGGCTGGGCGTAGTTCTCGTTCATCAGGGTGAGGTAGTAGAAGCAGTCCTGCTGCTCGACCAGCATCTCGCGCATGCCCTGGTCGACGATCACCGCCATCTCGCCCGCGAAGGCCGGGTCGTAGGCCTTGCAGTTGGGGATGGTCGCGGCCACCAGGTGGCTGCTGCCGTCCTGGTGCTGCAGGCCCTCGCCGCCCAGCGTGGTGCGGCCCGAGGTGGCGCCGAGCAGGAAGCCGCGCGGGCGCTGGTCGGCCGCGGCCCAGATCTGGTCACCGATGCGCTGGAAGCCGAACATCGAGTAGTAGATGTAGAACGGCAGCATGGCCAGGCCGTGCACGCTGTAGCTGGTGGCGGCAGCGGTCCAGCTGGCGATGGCGCCGGCCTCGCTGATGCCCTCCTCCAGAATCTGACCGTCCAGCGCCTCGCGGTAGCTCAGCACCGAGCCTATGTCCTCGGGCGCGTAGCGCTGGCCCACGCTGGAGTAGATGCCGACCTGCTTGAACAGGTTGGCCATGCCGAAGGTGCGCGCCTCGTCGGCCACGATGGGCACGATGCGCGGGCCCAGCTGCGCGTCCTTGAGCAGGTTGGCTAGCAGGCGCACGAAGGCCATGGTGGTGCTCATCTCCTTGCCGCCGGCCGCGAGCGCGAAGGCCGCGTAGGCGTCCAGCGCGGGCACGGGCACGGTCTCGCAGGCGGTCTCGCGGCGCGGCAGCGGGCCGCCCAGGGCCTCGCGCCGGGCCTTGAGGTAGCGCATCTCGGGGCTGTCCTCGGCCGGCTTGTAGAAGGCCAGGCCCTTGGCCTGCTCGTCCGAGAGCGGCAGGTCGAAGCGGTTGCGGTAGGCGATCAGGTCGGTTTCGTCGAGCTTCTTCTGGCTGTGCGTGGTCATCTTGCCCTGGCCCGCGCTGCCCATGCCGTAGCCCTTCTTGGTATGGGCCAGGATCACCGTGGGCTGGCCGCGGTGCGCGGCTGCGGCCGCATAGGCGGCGTGGATCTTGACCAGGTCATGGCCGCCGCGCTTCAGGCGGTCGATCTGCTCGTCGCTCAGGCCCTCGACCAGGCGCGCCAGCTCGGGGCTCTGGCCGAAGAAGTTGTCGCGGTTGAAGCGCCCGTCCTTGGCGGCGAAGGTCTGCATCTGGCCGTCCACCGTGCCGGCGAAGGCGCGCGCGAGCGCGCCCGTGCTGTCGCGCGCGAACAGGCCGTCCCAGTCGCTGCCCCAGAGCAGCTTGACCACGTTCCAGCCGGCGCCGGCGAAGAGCTTTTCCAGCTCGTCGACGATGCGGCCGTTGCCGCGCACCGGGCCGTCCAGGCGCTGCAGGTTGCAGTTGACCACCCAGACCAGGTTGTCCAGGCCTTCGCGCGCGGCCAGGGTCAGTGCGCTCATGGATTCGGGCTCGTCCATCTCGCCGTCGCCGAACACGCCCCAGACCTTGCGGCCTTCGCTGTCCAGCAGGCCGCGGTGCGTGAGGTAGCGCATGAAGCGCGCGTGGTAGATGGCGCTGATCGGGCCTATGCCCATGGAGCCGGTCGGGAACTGCCAGAAGTCCGGCATCAGCCAGGGGTGGGGGTAGCTCGAGAGGCCGCGCACGCCGGCCTTGGGCGCTGCAATCTCCTGGCGGTAATGCATGAGGTCGGCCTCGCTCAGCCGGCCCTCGAGGAAGGCCCGCGCATAGACGCCGGGCGCGCTGTGCGGCTGGAAGAAAACGAGGTCGCCGCGGTGCTGGCCCGGGCGCAGGCCTTCGCGCGCATGGAAGAAATGGTTGAAGCCGGTCTCGAACAGGTCGGCCGCGCTGGCGTAGCTCGCGATATGGCCGCCAAGCTCGCCGTAGGCCTGGTTGGCGCGCACCACCATGGCCAGGGCATTCCAGCGCATCAGCGAGGCCAGGCGCTCCTCGACCGCGAGGTCGCCGGGAAAAGGCGGCTGGCGGTCGGCCGTGATGGTGTTGACATAGGGCGTGGCCAGCTCGGGCTGCCAGCCCACCTGCTGGCTGCGCGCCATGCGCGCCAGGTCGTCGAGGATGAAGCGGGCGCGCTCGGGGCCCTGGGTGGCGACCAGGGCCAGAAAGGCCTCGCGCCATTCGGCGGTTTCCTGGGGATCGACGTCTTGGTTCATGGCGGCGGGCTGCAGCGCGGACAGGGGCAGAGGGGCGTTCATGCCTTCAGTCTAGGCAATGCGGGGCGAAATGGGTTGCCGCATCGGCCTCGAATTGGGCGCCAAGCAGCATTTCATGCCATCAGAACCATAGAATCAAGCAGATGAAGCTGGATTCTGTCGATTTGCGCATACTGACCGAGCTGCAGCAGGACGGCTCGCTGTCCAACGTGGAACTGGCGCGGCGCGTGCACCTGAGCCCCTCACCCTGCCTGGCCCGCGTCAAGGCGCTGGAGGCGGCCGGCGTGATCGACCGCTACGTGGCGCTCACCAGCGCGACGGCCCTGGGTCTGGGACTCAACGTGTTCATCAACATCAGCCTCAAGACCCAGAGCAAGCAGGCCCTGGCCGACTTCGAGCAGCGCATCGCCGAGCACGACGAGGTGATGGAGTGCTACCTGATGACCGGCGACAGCGACTACCTGATCCGCGTGGCCGTGGCCAACATCGCGGCACTGGAGAAGTTCATCCTGGAGCAGCTCACGCCGATCCCGGGCGTGGAGAAGATACGCTCTAGCTTCGCGCTCAAGCAGGTGCGCTACAAGACCGCCCTGCCCTTGCCGGGCCGCGGGCACGAAGTCATGAGTGAGCGCTAACGCTCAACGAAACAGAGGCAGATCGGCCTTCTTGAGGGTGCGCAGCACGAAGCTGGACTTGCTGTGGCGTATGCCGCGGATCTTGTAGAGCCGCTCGCGCAGCAGGCGCTCGTAGTCCTTGGTGTCCTTCACGGCCACGCGCAGCAGGTAGTCGTACTCGCCCGAGACCAGGTAGGCCTCGACCACCTCGGGGATGTTGGCCAGGGTCTCGCCGAACTTCTCGAGGGTGTTGTCCGAGTGGCTGTCGAGCGTGACCTGGATCAGCACGGTCTCGCCCAGGTCCAGGGCTTGGGCATTGAGGCGCACGGTGTAGCCCTCGATGACGCCGGCCTCCTCCATCTTCTTGATGCGGGCCCAGCAGGGCGTGCCGCTCAGGCCCACGGCCTGGCCGATTTCCTGTAGGCTGGCGCGCGCGTTGGCCTGCAGGACCTGGAGGATTTTTCTGTCTATCTTGTCCATGCAGTAGAACCTTCTGTGTTTTTGGTATCAACAGCGAATCTATCTGATTCAAAGGAAAAATCCAAAAAGAACAGACAGTTTTTCCGGGGCTTTGGGCCCACACTCTCTCTCATGCATCAGGCATTTACCGATGTGCGGTGCAGGACAAGACCCAGCGGGCTACCCGCCCGCTGGGGCGCTTGTTGCCCCGGGGCCCAGGTGCTGGGACAAGTCTTCCGGCGGCAGAAATGAAAAAGGCCGCGCGCTCTCGCGCGGCGGCCCGGGTTCGGCAACGGCCGTTTCTGGGTTCAGTCGTGCTTGATCGAAATGGTCTTGAGCACGGTGAAGCCGTAGAGGGCCTCGAAGCCCTTCTCGCGGCCCCAGCCGCTGGCCTTGATGCCGCCGAACGGCAGCTCGATGCCGCCGCCCGCGCCGTAGTTGTTGACGAACACCTGGCCGGATCTCACCTGGCGCGCGATGCGCAGCTGGCGGCCGCCGTCGCGCGTCCAGACGCTGGCCGCGAGGCCGTATTCGGTGGCATTGGCCAGGCGCACGGCATCCTGCTCGTCGTCGAAGGGCATGGCGGCGAGCACCGGGCCGAACACCTCCTGCTGCGCGAGGCGGTGGTCCACCGGCACGTCGCGCACCAGGGTCGGCGCCTGGTAGTAGCCGGTCTTGGGCGCCTCGGCCACGACCTGGCCCTGGGCCGCGATCGCCAGGCCGTCGCCGCGCACCTCGTCGAGGAAGGCCGCCACGCGCTGCAGCTGGGTCTGGCGGATCAGCGGGCCGCAGTCCAGGTCCAGCGCGGCCGGGCCCACGCGCAGCTTTGCGAAGGCCTGGGACAGGCGCTCCACGACCTGCTCGTAGGCGCTGCGCTGCACCAGCAGGCGGCTGCCGGCCGAGCAGGTCTGGCCGGCGTTCTGCACGATGGCGTTGACCACCACGGGCAGCATGGCGTCGAAGTCGGCGTCGGCGAACACGATCTGCGGCGACTTGCCGCCCAGCTCCAGCGTGACCGGCGTGTAGTTCTCGGTGGCGGCGCGCACCACCACCTGGCCTATGGTCGGCGAGCCGGTGAACGAGACATGGTCCAGCCCCTTGTGCCGCACCAGGGCGTCGCCGACCTCGTGGCCGTAGCCGGTCACGATGTTGATCGCGCCCTCGGGGAAGCCGACCTCGGCCGCGAGCTCGGCCACGCGCAGCAGCGAGAGGCAGGCGTCCTCGGCCGGCTTGACCACGCAGGCATTGCCGGCCGCGAGCGCGCCGCCCACGCTGCGGCCGAAGATCTGCAGCGGGTAGTTCCAGGGAATGATGTGGCCGGTCACGCCGTGCGGCTCGCGTATGGTGAGCACGGTGTAGCCGTTCTGGTAGGGGATGGTCTCGCCGTGCAGCTTGTCGGCCGCGCCGCCGTAGAACTCGAAGTAGCGCGCCACGGCGGCGGCGTCGGCACGCGCCTGCTTGAGCGGCTTGCCGCAGTCGCGCGCCTCGAGCTGGGCCAGCTCCTCGGCATGCTCGATCATCTTCAGCGACAGCTTGTTCATCAGGCGGCCGCGCTCGGCCGCGGTGAAGCGGCCCCAGGCGCCCTCGTAGGCGCTGCGGGCGGCGCGCACGGCCAGGTCGATGTCGGCCGCATTGCCGCGTGCCAGAGCGTCGAACACCTGGCCGTCGGACGGGTCGACGACGGGGATGGATTCGCCGGAACTCGGTGCCACCCAGCGGTTGGCGATGAAATGCTGCTGCATGCGCTGCCTCCAGAAAAAAGGGCCGGACCTGCTGCCCGGCCATGGCGGCGATCATAGGCGGCGCCGCGCAAAGTTGTCAATTTAATTTTCTTCTTTGCGAGCAATCTGCAGGGATTTTCGCAAATTCAGCCCAGTTGTTGTAAATTAATATGACCTGTTTCGGGTCTGGCGCCGTGCCAGAATCCGAGCATCCACGACCCTCGCGACCATGCACCCTGCCCTCAACGCCTCTTCGCTGCCGTCTGCCCTCGAGGCCGAGCTCGGGCCCGCGGCCTTGGTGGCCGACCTGGGCCTGGCGCCGGTGCGCCACGAGCGCTTCGCCGAGCGCGTCTACGACGGCCTGTTCCACGCCATCATGACCGGCAGGCTCGCACCCGGCGCGCGCCTGCCGGCCGAGCACGAGCTCGCGGGTCAGTTCCAGGTCTCGCGCCCCGTGGTGCGCCAGGCGCTGGACCGGCTGCGCAAGGACGGCCTGGTCAGCTCGGTGCGCGGCTCGGGCAGCTATGTGCGCGCGGCGCCCGCGCCCCAGCCCGAGGCGCCGCCGGCCGCGGCCGACATGGCCCATATCCTGCACGGCCTGGAGCTGCGCGGCATTGTCGAGCCCGAATGCGCCTACCTCGCGGCGCTGCGGCGCGGGCCGCAGGACCTCGCGCGCATGCAGGAGATGCTCGAGGGCTTCGAGCAGGCCGCCGCCAACGGCGACGTGGCCCACCATTTCGACTACGGCTTCCACGAAGCCATCGCCCAGGCCACGGCCAACCCGCGCATGGCCCAGGTGCTGGCCACGCTGAAGTTCGACGTCAGCCACGCGATCAACCTCTGGCGCCACATGGCCCAGATGCGGCCCTGGCAGCGCACCCAGGATGTGCAGGCCGAGCACCGCGCGATCTTCGAGCTGATCCGTGCGCAGGACGCCGAGGGCGCGCGGCGCGCCATGCGCAGCCATGTCGAGAAGGCGCGCATCCGCATGCTGGAGGCGACGCCGGGGATTTAGCGCGAAGCCGCTATCGCCTGGTCGACATCCTCGATCAGGTCCTCGATGTCCTCGATTCCGACCGACAGGCGCACCAGCGCGTCGGGCAGGCCGGCCTGCTGGCGCTGCGCGGCGGGAATCGAGGCATGGGTCATCACCGTAGGCAGGCCGATCAGCGACTCGACGCCGCCCAGGCTCTCGGCCAGGGAGAACAGCCGGGTCTGGGTCGTGAAGCGCCGGTTGCGCTCGACCCCGCCCTGCAGCTCGAGCGAGATCATGCCGCCAAAGGCGCGCATCTGCCGGCTGGCGAGCGCATGGTAGGGGCTGGAGGCCAGGCCCGGATAGGCGAGCTGCCGGACCTCGGGATGGGCCGCCAGGTGCTGGGCCAGCTGCAGCGCGTTCTCGCAATGCTGGCGCATGCGCAGGGCCAGGGTCTTGATGCCGCGCAGCACCAGGAAGCAGTCCAGCGGCCCCGGCACCGCGCCGACCGCGTTCTGCAGGAACTTGAGCTCCTGGTACAGCGCTTCGTCCCGGCCCACCAGGGCGCCGCCGATCACGTCCGAATGGCCGCCCAGGTACTTGGTCGTGCTGTGGACCACGATGTCCGCGCCCAGCGCCAGGGGCTGCTGCAGGTAGGGCGAGGCGAAGGTGTTGTCCACGACCAGCCTGGCCCCCTGCGCGTGCGCGAGCTCGGCGATGGCGGCGATGTCGCAGACGGTGAGCAGCGGGTTGCTCGGCGTCTCCAGCCAGACGATTTTCGTGTTCGGACGCAGCGCGGCGCGCACCGCGTCCAGCGAGGTCGCGTCGACGAAGCTGGTGGCCAGCCCCCAGCGCGCGAAGACCTGGGTCATCAGGCGGTAGCTGCCGCCATACAGGTCCTGGCCGCACACCAGATGGTCGCCGCTGCTCAGCGACTGCAGCAGCGCGGACTCGGCCGCCAGGCCGCTCGCGAAGGCCAGGCCCCAGGCGCCCTGCTCCAGCGCCGCCAGGTTCGCTTCGAGCGCGCTGCGCGTGGGGTTGGCGGTGCGCGCGTAGTCATAGCCCTTGTGGCGGCCGGGCGCCTCCTGAACGAAGGTCGAGCTCAGGTAGACCGGCGTCATGATGGCGCCGGTGCTCGGGTCCGGCGGCTGGCCGGCGTGTATGGCCTGGGTGGAAAAGCGCATGGCTGCCTCTCTCGATTCAGGATGGATCCGGCGGCGCAGCGTCCAGGTAGCCCTGGGCCCGCATCCAGTCGTCGCTGTAGAGCTTGCCCAGGTACTGGCGGCCGCCGTCGGGCAGCAGCACCACGACCAGATCCTGAGGGCCCAGCCGGGGCGCGAGCTGCAGCGCGGCCAGCAGCGCGGCGCCCGAGGAGCCGCCGGCGAACAGGCCCTCGCTGCGGGCCAGCTGCCGCGCCATCAGGAAGCTGTCCTTGTCGCCGACCTGGATCACGTCGTCGATGACGGCCCAGTCCAGCGCCTTGGGGATGAAGTCCTCGCCTATGCCCTCGAGCTTGTAGACATGGGGCGGGACCTCGACGCCGCGGTGGAACAGGTCGTAGAAGATCGAGCCCTCGGGGTCGACGCCGACCACCCGCACCGCGGGGTTCTTTTCCTTGAGGTAGCGGCCGACGCCGGTGATGCTGCCGCAGGTGCCCATGCAACAGACGAAATGCGTCACCCTGCCCTCGGTGTCGGCCCAGATCTCGGGGCCGGTGCTCGCGTAATGCGCCAGGGTGTTGTCCGGGTTGTCGTACTGGTTGCACAGGAAGGCGCCGGGGATCTCGCGCGCCAGCCGCTGCGCCACCTGGATGTAGCCGCGCGGGTCGTCGGGCGGCACGTCGGTGGGGCAGACCACGACCTCGGCGCCCATGGCGCGCAGCATGTCGATCTTCTCCTTCGACTGCTTGTCGGCGATGGTGAACAGGGTCTTGTAGCCGCGCCCGGCGGCGAACAGCGCCAGGCCCATGCCGGTGTTGCCCGAAGTGCATTCCACGATGGTGGCGCCGGGCCCGATCTGGCCGCGCCGCTCGGCCTGCTGGATCATGAACATGCCGATGCGGTCCTTCACCGAACCGCCCGGGTTCAGGAATTCCAGCTTGGCGTAGACGGCGCAGGACAGCTGCCGGGTGAGCTGGTTCAGGCGCACCAGCGGCGTGTGGCCGATCGCATCCAGGACGCTCTCGTATCTCATGGCAGCCCCCTCTGTCGTGTGGCGGCAGGCTCTGAACCCACCGCCGGCGCAGGCGCAACCGGCGGTGGTCGGCTCACTTTAGCCGTTTCACGCCGGCTCGGGAAGCGGCCCTGCCGGGCAATGCGCGGGCCTGCCCCAGAACGGGGCCCGGGGGACTCAGCCGCCGTGGCCCTGGTGGCCGCGCAGCCGGTCGATCAGGCCGTTGAGCTCGTCTAGCGAGCCGAACTGTATTGCCAGCTCGCCCATCTCCTCGGCGCGGCCGTGGCGCTTGACGCGCTTTTTCACGCGCACCTCGACCTCGGCCGTCAGCAGGTCGGACAGCTCCTCCTCGACGCGCTTGAGGTCGCGCGACTTCTCGGGCTTGGGTTTCTGCGGCACCAGGTTGAACTCGGCGCCGAGCTTCTTGACCAGGCGCTCGGCCTCGCGCACCGACATCTGCTTGGCGCCGATCTGGTTGGCCGCCGTGATCTGATTGGCCCTGTCCAGCGCCAGCAGGGCCCGCGCGTGGCCCATGTCCAGGTCGCCGGCCATCAGCATGGTCTGCACCGGCTCGGCCAGGTTCAAGAGGCGCAGCAGGTTGCTGGCCGCGCTGCGCGAGCGCCCCACGGCCTGGGCCGCCTGTTCGTGAGTGAGCCCAAACTCCTTCACCAGGCGTTGCAGGCCATGGGCCTCCTCCAGAGGGTTGAGGTCCTCGCGCTGGATGTTCTCGATCAGCGCCATGGCCGCGGCGGACTCGTTGGGCACGTCGCGCACCAGCACCGGCACGCTATCCAGGCCGGCCAGCCGGGCCGCGCGGAAGCGCCGCTCGCCGGCGATGATCTCGTGCTTGCCTGCATGCGGCCCGTCGTTGAGCTTGCGCACGAGTATCGGCTGCATGATGCCCTGGGCCTTGATCGACTCGGCCAGCTCGTAGAGCGCGCCCTCGTCCATGCGCGTGCGCGGCTGGTAGACGCCGGGCACCATCTCGGCCAGCGCCAGCGTCGACGGCGGGATGCCGCCGGCGCCTGCGCCCTCCAGTTCGGTAGAACGTTCCGCCGCCTTGGGGCCCAGCAGGGCTTCGAGTCCGCGGCCCAGGCCCTTGGGTTTCTTGGTCACCATTTGTTTGTCTTCTCAGTCTTTCAACAAGGCCTGCAGCAGCGCATGGCCTTCGGGCCAGTCGCCCAGCTTGGATTCGGCATTGATGTGGCCGCAAGGGCCCAGCTCGTGCAGCCGGCTGCCCCACTGGCGTGCGAGTTCGCGCGCATGGTCCAGGCTGCCGTAGGCGTCGTCGCTGCTGGCCACCAGCAGGCTCTTGAACGGCAGCGGCTGGTGCGCGATCGGCAGCCAGCCCGGCAGCTGGGCAGCCAGGTCAGGGCGCGCCAGCTCGGGAGGCGCGACCAGCAGCGCGGCGGTCACACGCCCGGTGTTGCGCGAATGCGCGGCCCACCAGGCCAGCTGAATGCAGCCCAGGCTGTGCGCCACCAGCACGGCGGGCTCGTCGCAGGCCAGCAGCTGGTCCTCGAGCCGGGCGATCCAGTCGCCGCGCAGCGGGCGCTGCCAGTCGTGCTGCTCGACGCGGCGGTAGCCGTATTTCCGCTCCCAGCGGCTTTGCCAGTGCTCGGGCCCGCTGCCCTGCCAGCCGGGCAGGACCAGGACGTTCTCGGGCTTCATGCTCACATGGCCTTGATGCGTTCGACCATCTCGTGGGCGAACTCCACGAAGGCCTGGCTGCCCTTGGCCGCGGGATCGAACACCACGCCGGGCAGGCCGTAGCTCGGCGCCTCGGCCAGGCGCACGTTGCGCGGGATCACGGTGTTGAACACCTTGTCGCCGAAATGGCCCTTGAGCTGGTCGCTGACCTGCTGCTGCAGCGTGATGCGCGGGTCGAACATCACGCGCAGCAGGCCGATGATCTGCAGGTCCTTGTTGAGGTTGGCGTGCACCTGCTTGATGGTGTTGACCAGGTCGGTCAGGCCCTCGAGCGCGAAGTACTCGCACTGCATGGGCACGATCACGCCATGGGCCGAGCACAGGCCGTTGAGCGTCAGCATGGACAGGCTGGGCGGGCAGTCGATCAGCACGAAGTCGTAGTCGGCCTCGACCTCGGCCAGCGCGGTCTTGAGGCGCTTCTCGCGCTGCTCGAGTTCGACCAGCTCGACCTCGGCTCCGGCCAGCTCGCGGTTGGCGCCCAGCACCTGGTAGCCGCAGGACTCGGAGCGCACCGCGGCCTCGCGCACCGAGGCAGAACCGAGCAGCACGTCGTAGACGCTGAGCGCGAGCTGGCGCTTGTCCACGCCCGAGCCCATGGTGGCATTGCCCTGGGGGTCGAGGTCGACCATCAGCACGCGCTGGCCGACCTTGGCCAGGCCGGCGCAGAGGTTGACGGTGGTGGTGGTCTTGCCGACCCCACCCTTCTGGTTCGCAACGCAAAAAATTCTGGCCATCTGGATCGACCCGCCTTATTTGGAGATGGCCAGCTTGACGCCGAAGCCGATCAGGAACACGCCCGCCAGCTTTTCCAGCGTGCGGGAGATCATGGGGTTGGCGCGCAGGCGCTCGGCCAGGAAATGGGTCAGCAGCACCACGCTGAGGCAGTAGGCGAAGGTCAGGACCGCGATGGTCGCCGCCATCACGCCGAAGGTGAGCAGACCCTGGTGGGCCGCCGGATCGACGAACAGCGGGAAGAAGGCCATGTAGAACACGATGGCCTTGGGGTTGAGCAGCGTGATGGTGAAGGCCTGGCGGAAGTAGTGGCGCGGGCGTATGTTCAGCACCGGCTTCGCTCCGGGCTTGGCGCTCAGCATGCGCAGGCCCAGCCAGGCCAAGTAGGCAGCGCCCAGCCATTGCACGGCGGCGAAGGCCGCCGGGTAGGCCGCCAGCAGGGCCGCCACGCCGGCCACGGCCATCCACAGCAGCACCTGGTCGCCCGCGATCAGGCCGAACACGGCCCCCAGCCCTCCCCTCACCCCACCC
>NZ_SCMM01000058.1:0-27308 GCF_005503345.1 Ramlibacter sp. 2FC | reverse complement strand
CCGCCTCCAGCATGGCGCGCAGATGCGGCTGCACGCGCGCGGCGCGCGCCGGGTCCCAGGCAAAGGGCGGGGCTTCCCCCATGTAGCTGCCGAGGGTCATCTCGAGCTGGATCGCCTGCACGCCTGCTTGCGGCCGGCCGTACTGGCGCGTGATGTAGCCACCCTTGAAGCGGCCGTTGAGCACGGCGCTGAAGCCCGGCGCATCCTGCGCAATCTGGTGGACCGCCCGGGCCAGGGCCGGGTCGCAGCTGGCGCCGTCGGCCGTGCCGAGGTTGAAGTCGGGCAGGCGGCCCTCGAAGAAGCGCGGCAGCACCGAACGTATCGAATGCGCGTCCCACAGCGCGACGCTGTCGTGCTGCTCGCGCAGCCGCGCCAGCTCCTGCTGCAAGGCCGCATGGTAGGGCTGCCAGATGGCCTCGCGCCGCGCCGCGATCTCGGCCGCGTCGGGCGGATCGCCCGCGGCATAGAGCGGCTGCCTGTCGAAGCTGTCGACCGGGCACAGGCCCGTCGTGTCCTGGCCCGGGTAGAGGTTCTGGTCGTCGGGCGGGCGGTTCAGGTCCACCACGTAGCGCGAATGCGTGGCCTGCAGCACCGAGGCGCCCAGCTCGCGCGCGAAGTCGTAGAGCTGGTCGAGATGCCAGTCGGTGTCGGGCAGGGCCTGCGCGGCCGGGCTCAGGCGCGCGGCGATGGCCGGCGGCACATGGGTGCCCACATGGGGAATGGAGACCAGCAGCGGGCGATGGCCGCGGTGCAGGACGAAGGGCGGTTCGGTGGTGATCGCGGGCATGAGCGGGGTTCAGTTCGGTGATTCGGACAGCAGGCGGGCGCGCGCGGCGACGAAGGCCCGGGCCGCGTCGTCGTGCAGCGCATGACGGCCGGCACGCGCCCGCTCGCGGCCGCCCACCCAGACGCCGTCCAGCGCCGAGCCGCGCGAGCTCGCGAACACATGGGCCGAGAGCATCTCGGGCGCGGGCAGGCCGGCCAGGGCCAGGTGGCCGGCGGCCAGCACCACGAAGTCGGCCTGCTGGCCCGGCGCCAGGCCGGCCAGCTCGCGGCCCGCGGCCCGGGCGCCGCCGGCCACAGCGGCCAGAGTCATGGCCGTGGCCACCTGGGGCTGGGCCGCCGAGGCCAGCACGTTGCGCTGGCGCAGCGCCAGGCGCTGGCTGTACTCGAGCAGCATGATCTCCTCGGCCGCGTTGACGCAGGCATGGCTGTCCGAGCCCAGGCCCCAGGCGCCGCCCAGCTGCTGCCAGCGCGCCATGTCGAAGATGCCGTCGCCCAGGTTGGCCTCGGTGCTGGGGCAGATGCCGGCCACGGCGCCGCTGCGCGCGGCCTGGGCGTATTCCTCGGGCGTCATGTGCGTGGCATGGACCAGGCACCAGCGCGCGTCGACCGGCGCGTGGTCGAGCAGCCAGGCCACGGGACGCTGGCCGCTCCAGGCCAGGCAGTCGTCGACTTCCTGGGTCTGCTCGGCGATGTGGATGTGGATGGGCGCACCGGCATCCAGCGCGGCCAGGCCGGCCAGCGCCTCGCCCAGGCTGTCGGGCGGCACGGCGCGCAGCGAGTGCGGGGCCAGGCCCAGTCGGGCGCCCTGGGCCCGGCAGTCGGGCGCCAGCCGCGCCAGCAGGGCCAGCATGTCGTCGGTGCCGCGTATGAAGCGCGCCTGGTCGGCGCGCGGCGCCTGGCCACCGAAGCCGCTGCTCTGGTAGAGCACGGGCAGCAGGGTCAGGCCTATGCCCGCGCGCTGCGCCGCGCGCAGCAGGGCCTGGGCCAGCGTGGCGTCGTCGGCATAGGGCCGGCCGTCGCTGTCGTGGTGCAGGTAGTGGAACTCGCAGACCGCGGTGTAGCCGGCTTCGAGCATCTCGACGTAGAGCCAAGTCGCGATGGCCTCGAGCTGCTCGGGCGTGATGCGCGCGGCGAAGCGGTACATCAGCTGGCGCCAGCTCCAGAAGCTGTCCTGGGCCGCGCCGCGGTATTCGGTCAGGCCGGCGAAGGCGCGCTGGAAGGCATGCGAGTGCAGGTTGGGCAGGCCGGGGACCACGGGGCCCACCGCCCGCGCCACGCCCTGAGGCGCGGCGCTGCCCGGCAGGACCTCGGCGAGCCGGCCCTGGTCGTTCCAGCGCAACAGCACGTCGCGCGCCCAGCCAGAGGGCAGCAGCGCGTCGGCCGCGAACAGGGCGCCACTCATGGCCGGCCCTCCGCAATGCGGCCTTGACGCACCACGCAGCGCATGGGGCGCTGGCCGAACCAGTAGGCCAGCTCGGCCGCTTCCTTCAGGTCCCAGAGCACGAAGTTGGCGGGGCGGCCGGCCTCCAGCGCGCCATGCGTGGCCTGCAGGCCCAGGGCGCGGGCCGCGTGGCGCGTGACGCCGGCCAGGGCCTCGGGCACGGTCAGGCGGAACAGGGTGCAGGCCATGTTCATCATGAGCAGCAGGCTCAGGCAGGGCGAGGTGCCGGGGTTGTGGTCGGTAGCGACCGCCATGGGCACGCCGGCCTCGCGCAGGGCCTCGATCGGCGGCAGATGGGTGTCGCGCAGCGCGTAGTAGGCGCCGGGCAGCAGCACGGCCACGCTGCCGGCCTGCTTCATGGCCGCGATGCCCTGGGCGGAGAGATGCTCGATGTGGTCGCAGGAGAGCGCGCCGTAGCGCGCCGCCAGCGCCGCGCCGCCCATGTCGGAGAGCTGCTCGGCATGCAGCTTGACCGGCAGGCCCAGAGCCTGCGCGGCCTGGAACACCTGCTCGGTCTCGGCCAGCGAAAAGCCTATGCGCTCGCAGAATACATCGACCGCGTCGATCAGGCCCTCGGCCGCCAGGGCCGGCAGCATATCGCGGCACACCAGGTCTATGTAGTCGCCGCTGCGGCCCGCGTATTCCGGCGGCAGGGCATGGGCGCCGAGGAAGCTGGTGCGCACCGTGAGGCCATGGGCCTGGCCCAGGCGCCGCGCCACGCGCAGCTGCTTGCGCTCATGCTCGAGCGCGAGGCCGTAGCCCGACTTGATCTCGATCGCGCAAACGCCTTCGGCCAGCAGCGGCTGCAGGCGGGCCGAGGCGCTTTCGAACAGCTGGTCCTCGCTGGCCTCGCGCGTGGCGCGCACGGTGGAAACGATGCCGCCGCCGGCGCGCGAAATCTCCTCGTAGCTGGCGCCGGCCAGGCGCAGCGCGAACTCGTTCGCGCGCTGGCCGCCGTAGACCAGGTGGGTGTGGCAGTCGACCAGGCCCGGCGTGACCAGGGCGCCGCCAGCGTCGAAGCGCGGCAGGCCGGCGTAGACCGCGGGCAGCGCGGCGCCGGCGCCTATCCAGGCGATCTGGCCCTGGCGCACCACGATGGCGGCGTCCGCCAAGCCCTCGGAATGCGCCTCGCCGGCCAGGGCGCCGGGCGCGAGCCTGAGGTGCTGCCACAGGCCGTCGGCCGAGGGATGTTGGGAATGGTTCATGTCGCGCTCACGAAGAAGAAGGAGAGGCGGGCCAGAGCTGCACCGAGATCATGGCAGCGTCCGCCGTGACGGGTGTGAGCTGCCAGCGCGGGCCGCCCGCATGCCACCACAGGCCCTGGCCGCGCTGCAGGGATTGCGGGTCCGCGGCCCCATGCAGCGCCTGCAGCTGCCAGGCGCCCCGGGCCGCGAACAGCAGGCCTTGCGGGCAGGCGGGCAGCTCGGCCGCCTCGCGCAGCACGCGCAGCTCTGCGCGCAGCGCCGCGCGGCGCGTCATGAGGTTGAAGTCGCTCGACGCGCCGGCCAGCAGGCGGGCCTCGATCGCGGCCTCGCCGGCGAAGGCGAACGGGGCCAGCGCTGTGTCGAGCCTATGCTCCACAGCGCCGTCGGGCGAGCTGAGCCGCACGCCGCCGCCGCCGTCGAGCAGCAGGATCTGGCGGTCCACGCCGGCGAAGACCGAGAACGGACCGTCGGCCGCGATGCTGGCGATGCTGACGCGCGCCTCGAAGTCGGCCAGACCCGCGCCCGGCGGCCAGCAGGCGATCTCGCGCGTCACGCCGCCGCCGTTCTTCCAGGGCGTGGCGGGCAAGGCAGCCCGGTCGAAGCGGTGCAGCACCATGTCTTGCTTCCGGTGCGCGGGCCTCACTTGACCATCGGCAGCTTCAGCCCATGCTTCTTGGCCGTGGCGATGGCCTGCTCGTAGCCCGCGTCGGCATGGCGCATCACGCCCGAGCCGCAGTCGTTGACCAGCACGCGCGCCAGGCGCTCGGCCGCGGCCTCGCTGCCGTCGGCCACGATGACCATGCCCGAGTGCTGCGAATAGCCCATGCCCACGCCGCCGCCATGGTGCAGGCTGACCCAGCTCGCGCCGCCCGCGGTGTTGAGCAGGGCGTTGAGCAGAGGCCAGTCGGACACGGCGTCGGTGCCGTCGCGCATGCTCTCGGTCTCGCGGTTGGGGCTGGCCACCGAACCGGTGTCCAGGTGGTCGCGGCCGATCACGATCGGCGCCTTGAGGTCGCCATTCTTCACCATCTCGTTGAAGGCCAGGCCCGCCAGATGGCGCTCGCCCAGGCCCAGCCAGCAGATGCGCGCGGGCAGGCCCTGGAAGGCGATGCGCTCGCGCGCCATGTCCAGCCAGCGGTGGGTGTGCTTGTTGTCGGGGAACAGCTCCTTGATCTTGGCGTCGGTCTTGTAGATGTCCTCGGGGTCGCCCGACAGCGCCACCCAGCGGAACGGGCCCTTGCCCTCGCAGAACAGCGGGCGTATGTAGGCCGGCACGAAGCCGGGGAAGTCGAAGGCGTTCTTGACGCCCTGGTCGAAGGCGACCTGGCGGATGTTGTTGCCGTAGTCCACCGTGGGCACACCCATGGACTGGAAGTCCAGCATGGCCTGCACATGGACCGCGCAGCTCTGGGCGGCCTCCTGGGTCAGGCGCTGGTGCTGCGAGGGTTCCTGCTGCGCGGCCTTCCACTGCGCCACGCTCCAGCCGATCGGCAGATAGCCGTTGATCAGGTCGTGGGCCGAGGTCTGGTCGGTCACGAGGTCCGGGCGGATGGCGCCGGCCTGGGCGCGCTTGACCAGCTCGGGCAGGATCTCGGCCGCGTTGCCCAGCAGGGCGATGGACACGGCCTCCTTGCGCTCGGTGTGGTGCTTGATCAGCGCCAGCGCGTCAGCTATGTCCCTGGCCTGCTTGTCGACGTAGCGCGTGCGCAGGCGGAAATCGATGCTGGACTGCTGGCACTCGATGTTGAGCGAGCAGGCGCCGGCCAGCGTGGCGGCCAGCGGCTGGGCGCCACCCATGCCGCCCAGGCCGGCGGTCAGGATCCACTTGCCCGAGAGGTCGTTGCCATAGTGCTGGCGGCCGGCCTCGACGAAGGTCTCGAAGGTGCCCTGCACGATGCCCTGGCTGCCGATGTAGATCCAGCTGCCGGCCGTCATCTGGCCGTACATGAACAGGCCCTTGCGATCGAGCTCGTTGAAATGCTCCCAGGTGGCCCACTTGGGCACCAGGTTGGAGTTGGCGATCAGCACGCGCGGCGCATTGGCGTGGGTCTTGAACACGCCGACCGGCTTGCCCGACTGGATCAGCAGCGACTCGTCCTCGTTCAGGGCCTTGAGCGAGGCCAGGATCTGGTCGAAGCATTCCCAGTTGCGCGCGGCGCGGCCTATGCCGCCGTAGACCACCAGGCTCTGCGGGTTCTCGGCCACCTCGGGGTCCAGGTTGTTCTGGATCATGCGGTAGGCCGCCTCGGCGATCCAGTTCTTGCAGCTGAGCTGGCTGCCGCGCGGGGCGCGGATCACGCGCGTGGCATCGTGGCGCGGGTCGGCAAGGGGGAGTTTCTCGGGAGCGTTCATGGCAGGTTCCTTGGGGTTTACAGTCTTGTCTATACAGGTGGTTGCGGCGTCGAGCTCGAGGGCCAGGCCCGGTCTTCAGCCGAAGCTGGGGTTGCCGTCGGCGCGGAAGCGGCTGCCCAGGCGGTAGCGCGAGGCCGGATGCAGGCAGCGCACCAGGGTCACGGGCGTGCCGCGCGTCCAGGTGCGGCGCGTCAACAGCAGGCAGGGATCGCCGACCGACATGGCCAGGCGCTCGGCCTGCTGGGCCGTGGGCAGCACGGCGTCGACCACATGCTCGATCTCGTCGAAGGGCACATGGCGCACCAGGTACTCGCTGGGCGAGAACTGGCGGAAGTCCTGCTCCAGGAAATGCGGCACCACGCGCGGGTTGACGTAGCGGTCCTCGAGCTGCACCGGCAGGCCGTCCTCCAGGTGCAGGCAGAGGCTGTGGAACACCGACTCGCCGGCGCGCAGGTCCAGCCAGGCCGCGATCTCGGGCGCGGCGGCGACGCGCTCGACCACCAGCATCTCGCAGCCGTAGTCGTGGCCGCGCTGGCGGATCTCGCTGGCGATGTTGGCGATCTGCAGCAGCGTGGACTGCGGCTTGTCCTCGGCGACGAAGCTGCCGACACCGGCCACACGCACGATGCGGCCCTGCTCCACCAGCTCGCGCAGCGCGCGGTTGGCCGTCATGCGCGAGACGCCGAACTGGGCGACCAGCTCGTGCTCCGAGGGCAGGCGGTGGCCGGCCGGCCAGGAGCCGTCCTGGATCTTGCGCGTGATGAAGGCCTTGACCTGCTCGTACAGCGCCATCGCCGGCGCGGCGATGTCACGGGAAGGCAGGGAGGAGCGGGCGGAGGTCATGGCAGCTTCCATGCAAGGCCTCAGTGTTCGGCCGTGGCCATGGACTCGGCGCGGATTTCCTCGGTGAGGCGCGCCTTGAGCTCCATGAACTCGGGTGAGGTCTTGATCGTGTAATGGCGGGGGTGCGGGAAGTCTACCGCGAGCTCGGTCTTGATGCGGCCCGGGCGCGCGCTGAACACGGCCACGCGGTTGGCCATGAAGATGGCCTCGTCGATGTCGTGGGTGACGAACAGCACGGTCTTCCTGGCCGACTCCCAGATGCCCAGCAGCAGCTCCTGCATCAGCACGCGTGTCTGGTTGTCCAGCGCGCCGAAGGGCTCGTCGAGCAGCAGCATCTTGGGGTCGTTGGCCAGGGCGCGCGCGATCGCCGTGCGCTGCTGCATGCCGCCCGACAGCTGCTTGGGATAGTGGTTCTCGAAGCCGCGCAGGCCGACCTTGGCGATGAAGAAGTCGCTGCGCTCCTTCTGCTCGGCCTCGCTCATGCCGCGCTCGCGCAGGCCGAAGCGTATGTTCTGCGCGATGGTCAGCCAGGGGAACAGGGTGTAGCTCTGGAACACCACGCCGCGGTCGGCGCCGGGGCCGTCGATGGGCCGGCCGTCGAGCAGCACCTGGCCCGAGCTCGGGAAATCCAGGCCCGCCACGATGCGCAGCAGCGTGGACTTGCCGCAGCCCGAGGGGCCGAGGATGGTGACGAAGTCGTTCTCGCGCACCTCGAAGTCCACCGGCAGCAGGGCCTGGGTGGCCTGACCCTTGGCCGAGGTGAAGGTGCGGGACACGCCGCGGATGGACAGTTGATTCATCACAGGGTGCTCCAGGCGAACAGGCGGCGGTTGACCGCCTTGAAGGCGAAGTCGGAGATCAGGCCGATCACGCCGATGACGATGATGCCGAAGATGATCTGGCCGGTGTTGAGCAGGGCCTGGCTGTCGGTGATCATGTGGCCTATGCCGGAAGAGGAGCCGATCAGCTCGGCCACGATGACATAGGTCCAAGCCCAGCCCAGCACCAGGCGCAGGGTCTCGGCGATGCCGGGCGCGGCGCCCGGCATCAGCACGCGCAGCACGATGCCGCGCGGACCGGCGCCCAGGGTGTAGGCGGCCTCGACCAGGTCGCGCCGCGCACTGCCCACGGTGACGGCCACCATCAGCACGATCTGGAACACCGAGCCGATGAAGATCACCAGCAGCTTCTGCGCCTCGCCTATGCCGGCCCAGAGGATCAGCAGCGGGATGAAGGCCGAGGCCGGCAGGTAGCGGCAGAACGAGACGAAGGGCTCGAAGAAAGCCTCCACGCTCTTCCAGGTGCCCATGGCGATGCCCAGCGGCACGGCGATCACGGTGGCCAGCAGGAAGCCGCCCAGCACGCGCCAGACGGTCATGGCTATGTCGGTCAGGAAACCGTGCTCGGCGAACAAGGCCCAGCCCTCGCGCACCATGGTGATGGGGCTGGCCAGGAAAGTCGGCGAGACATAGCCGCCCAGCGTGAACAAGGCCCAGACCAGGACGAACAGCACGAAAAAGCCCAGACCCAGCATCCAGCGCGCGCGGGCGCTGACCGGCTCCAGCGGCGCGAAGGCGCGGCGGCGAGGTTGGGCCGGGGGGGCCTCAGGCGCCGCCGTGGCAGCGGCGGGACGGTCCATGACGGTAGACGCTTGCATGGCCGGCTTACTTCAGGAACTGGGCGTCGAAGGTGACGGCCAGGTCTTCCGGCGCCTTGCGGATCACACCGGCCTCGAGCAGGATGGGCACCGACTCCTTCATGAACTGGGTCAGCTCGCCGGCGAAGAACTTCTGGTTCGCGGCACGGTCCTGCCAGCGCAGGTAGGCGGCCGACTTGGCGAACTGCTCGCCGCTTTGCTTGACCGCGGCGCCCATGATCTCGTTGGCGCGCGCCGGTTCGGCCTTGATCATGTCCAACGCGTCGAAATAGGACTGGGCCAGGGCGCGCGCGGCCTTGGCGTTGGCCTTGAGCCAGCTGGGCGCGCAGCCCACGGTGTCCATCACCATGGGGTAGTCCAGCGTGGTGGCCAGGATCTTGCCGGCGTTGGGGTTGCCGCGCACGGTCGAGAGGTAGGGCTCGTAGGTCATGGCGGCGTCGTTCTGGCCGGTCACGAAGGCCTGGGCCGAAGCCTGGGGCGCCAGGGTCACGGTCTTGACGTCCTTGAGGCTCAGGCCGTTCTTGTTCAGCATCCAGGCCAGGCCGAAATAGGGCGCCGTGCCCGGCGCGTCCACGCCTATGGTCTTGCCCTTGAGGTCGGCGAAGCCCTTGATCTCGTTGCGCACGGCCAGGCCGTCGGCGCCGTAGGACTTGTCCATCTGGAAGATCTGCACGATGGGCACGCCGTTGGCGTTCCAGGCCACATGGGTCTCCACCGTGGTGGCCGCGCACTGGATGGCACCCGCGGCCAGCGCCAGGTGGCGGTCCTTCTGCGGGATCATGCGGATCTCGACCTCCAGGCCGTTCTTCTTGAAGATGCCGGCCTTGTCGGCCAGGGTCAGCGGCGCGAAGCCGGTCCAGCCCGACATGCCTAGCGTGATCTTGGTCTCCTGCGCGCTGGCGCTCGAGGCCGCGCCGACCAGGCAAGCGGCGGCTGCCAGCAGCGAAACAATCTTTCCGACGGTATGGCCCATGAGGCTCTCCTGTTCCTGTATGAAAAATGCGGTGGTCTTGCGGCGCACCGGCACGAAGCTCTTGGCGCCCTCGAATTGTGGTTCAGCCTGACCATCCTGTATATACATGTTAACCCTGTGCCTCCGCTCCATGGGCATGCATGGGTTCATGCTTCTGGTGCATGGCCTCGGCGGGCTGCACCAAAATGCTGTCTATACAGGAAGTTCGCAGCGAACCGGGGCTGGCACAGCAAGCCCCGTGCCGCTCACGGCACCGCGGGCGGCTCGGGCTCGGGCTCGCGCCGCGTCAGCGCGTCGGCCTGGCGCGCGAAGGCGGCGCGCGCCACCTCGGCGAACGGGGCGGCCAGCGGCGAGAGGAAGGCCTCCGCCCCCGGGTAGGCCAGCACCACGGATTGCGCCGTGAGCGGGCCGCGCAGGCGCCGGCAGGCGATGCGCTTGCCGTCGTAGGCCCAGTCGCGCGCCGGCCGCGTGGTCAGCAGCGACACGCCCAGGCCGTTGGCGACCAGGCTGCGCACCATCTCCAGCGAGGCGCTCTCCTGCACGATGCGCGGCGTGACGCCGGCCTGGCGGAACAGCGAGAGGAAATACTCGCGGCTGTGCGGCAGCTTGATCAGCACCAGCGGCTCGCGCGCGAGCTCGGCCAGGCTGAGGCTGGCGGACCGCGCCAGCGGGTGGCCCCAGGGCAGCAGGGCATAGGGCCAGAGCTCGGCCAGGGGCTCCAGGCGCACGCCGCGCGCCAGGCCCAGGTCGTAGAGCAGGGCCAGGTCCAGCGTGCCGCGCTCGAGCATGCGGGTCAGGGCCTCGGTGTCGCCCTCGACCAGCTGGACCTCGATCGCCGGGTGGGCCGCGCGCAGCCGCAGCAGCATGTCGGGCAGCCAGCGCGGCGCCAGCGTGCTGAGGCAGCCCACGCGCAGCAGGCCGGCCAGCGCGCCCGAGCGCGGCG
The DNA here is from genome assembly GCF_005503345.1 of Ramlibacter sp. 2FC. Classification (NCBI taxonomy): domain Bacteria; kingdom Pseudomonadati; phylum Pseudomonadota; class Betaproteobacteria; order Burkholderiales; family Comamonadaceae; genus Ramlibacter; species Ramlibacter sp. 2FC. Next base: position 17,108 of record NZ_SCMM01000058.1, on the reverse strand, counting down.
CCTCCAGCCGCCGCGCCTGCGCCAGCAGGGCGTGGGCCTGGCGGTGCCTCTCGGCGCCGGCGGCCGTGAGCTCCAGGCCGCGCGCGTGCAGGCGCACGAACAAGGCCTCGCCCCACAGCGCCTCCAGGTCGGCGATGGCCTTGGAGATCGAGGGCTGTGAGACGGCCAGCGCCTCGGCCGCGCGCGCGGCGCCGCCATGGCGGGCCGCGGCGACGAAATACTCGAGCTGGCGCAGGTTGATGTGAATCATGATTTTTGATTCAGCATATCAAAAACCAATATTTTCAATTGATCCAGAGAACGGCCAAGATCGCGGCAGACCCCTTCTGAAAGGCCCGCCCCATGACCGAAGCCACCCCCGCCGCCCGCCCGCTGGACGGCATCCGCATCCTCGATTTCACGCGCGTGCTGGCCGGCCCGCTGGCCACCGCCCTGCTGGCCGACCTGGGCGCCGAGGTGATCAAGATCGAGCCGCCGCAGGGCGACGACTACCGCGCCATCGGCCCCATGAAGAACGGCCAGAGCGCGTTGTTCACGGTGATGAACCGCAACAAGAAGAGCCTGGTGCTGGACCTCAAGCAGCCCGAGGCGGTGCAGCTGGTGCAGCAGCTCGCGGCCCGGGCCGACGTGGTGATCGAGAACTTCCGCCCCGGCGTGGCCGAGCGCCTGGGCATGGGCGCGGCGGCGCTGCGCCAGGCCAACCCCCGGCTGGTCTATGTCAGCGTCTCGGGCTTCGGCCAGACCGGCCCCTACGCGCAGCGGCCGGCCTACGACATCATCGTGCAGGCGCTCAGCGGCCTGATGGAGGCGACCGGCGAGCCCGATGGCGCGCCCACCCTGGTCGGCGAGGCCGTGTCCGACGTGGTGGCCGGCCTGTTCGCCTCCTGGGCCACGCTGGCCGCCCTGCTGCAGACCCAGCGCAGCGGCCAGGGCCAGCATGTGGACGTGGCCATGTTCGACACCACGCTGAGCTTCCTCGCCACCTCGACCGCGCGCTACCTGTTCACCGGCGAGCCGGCGCGGCGCGTCGGCAACCGGCATCCGCTGTCCACGCCCTTCGGCGTGTACCGCGCGCGGGACGGGCATTTCGCGCTGGCCGTGCTCAACCACAAGCTGTTCCAGGCCCTGGCCGGCGCCATGGGCCAGCCCGAACTCGCGCAGGACCCGCGCTTCGCGAGCGACGCGGCGCGCTCGGCGCACGAGCCGCTGCTGCGCGCCGCGATCGAGGACTGGGCCACGGCCCTGGCGGTCGACGAGGTGGTGCAGCGCCTGGAGGCGGCCGGCGTGCCGGCGGCGCCGATCTGGAACATCGCCCAGGCGCTGGACTCGGCCCAGGCCCGGGCGCGCGGGCTGCTGCAGCCCGTGGATGACCCGCGCCTGCCGGGGCTGCGCCTGCCGACCCAGCCGGTGCGCTTCAACGGCGCGGCGCCGAACCGCGCGGGCCGCGCGCCGGCCCTGGGCGAACACACCGAGAACTTGCTGGCCAGCCTGCTGGGCTGCGGCGCCAGCAAGCTGGCCGAACTGCGCGAGGCCGGCGTGTTCGGCCCTGCCACCACCACCCCCTGAACCTGAGGACAGACATGAAACGACTCGGCATCACCGAAGAAGACCAGGCCCTGGCCGAGGCCGTCGCGCGCTTCGCCAGCGAGGCGCTGGCACCGCAGGCGCGCGCCATCGACGAGCAAGAGCGCTCGGCGGCCTGCCATGTGCCGCAGCTCGCGGCCCTGGGCCTGATGGGCATGAACCTGCCCGAGCGCTGGGGCGGCCCGGGCGTCTCGCCCACCGCCCTGCTGCTGGCCCTGGTCGAGGTCGCGCGCGCCTGCGCCTCGACCTCGTCCATGATTGGTGCGCATTACCTGGGTACCGACGCGGTGCTGCTGGGCGGCAACGACGAACAGCGCGCACGCTACCTGCCCAAGGCCGCCAGCGGCGAGTGGCTGGCCGGCTTCGCGCTGACCGAGCCGCGCGGCGGCTCGCACCCGGCCGACCTGCGCACGCGCGCGGTGCGCGAGGGCGAGCACTACCGCATCGACGGCGTCAAGCATTTCATCTCCAACGCCGCCGAGGCCCAGTTCCTGGTGGTGTTCGCCAAGACCGACCCGGCCGCCGGCGCGCGCGGCGTGAGCGCCTTCATCGTCGAGACCGACAGCCCCGGCCTGTGCCTGTCCTCGCCCGAGAAGCTGATGGGCATACGCGGCGGCCATGCCCACGAGCTCGCCTTCGAGTCGGTCCTGGTGCCGGCGGCCAACCGCCTGGGCGAGGAAGGCACGGGCTTCAAGACCGCGATGAAGGTGCTGGACAACAGCCGGCTCGACGTCGCCGCGACCTCGCTGGGCATCGCCGAGGCGGCGCTGGCCGCGGCCGTGCAATGGGCGCGCGAGCGCCAGATCGGCGGCGATCCGCTGGCGAGCAAGCAGGGCATACAGTGGATGCTGGCCGACATGAAGCTCAGGCTCGAGGCCTCCTGGGGCCTGGCGCTGCAGGCCATGGCGCTGCGCGGCGCCGGCCTGCCCTTCAGCCAGCAGTCGGCCATGGCCAAGCTGCATGCTTCCGAGATGGTGGGCTTCGTGACCGACACCGCGCTGCAGATCCACGGCGGCTACGGCTTCACGCGCGAGCTGCCGCTCGAGCGCTACGTGCGCGACGCGCGCATCCTGCGCATCTACGAGGGCTCGTCCGAGGTGCAGCGCAACATCATTGCGCGCGGGCTGCTCGGTTAGGACAGGTCGGCCGAAGCGGCACCGCCGCCCTGGCGGTGCTTGCGCGGCCGCCCGGCCAGCAGGCGGTCGAACAGCGGGTTGGGCAAGAGGCGCAGCAGCTTGGCCACCACGCCCATGGGCCAGGGAATCACGCGGTAGCTGGCGCCGGCCTCGATGGCCTTGAGGGCGCGCGCCGCGAAGTCGGCCGGCGTCATCAGGAACGGCATGCGGTAGCGGTTCTGGCGCGTCAGCGGCGTGTCTATGTAGCCCGGACACAGGGTCACGACGCGCAGCCCCGCCGCGCGCAGCTCGCCGCGCAGGCTCTCGCAGTAGCTGATCACGGCGGCCTTGCTGGCGCAGTAGGCCGCATGGCCGGGCAGGCCGCGTATGCCGGCCACGCTGCCTATGCCGACCAGTCTGCCGCTGCCGCGCGCGACCATGGGCGCAATGAAGGGGTGGAAGGTGGCGGCCAGGCCCAGGGTGTTGGTGGCCAGCACCTCGGCGATCACGGGCAGGTCCTCGCGCAGCGCGGTGTCCACGCCCACGCTGATGCCGGCATTGGCGATCACCAGATCGGGCAGGCCCTGCTCGGCCAGGCAGGCCTGGCCCGCGGCCACGATGCTGTCGACCTGGGCCACGTCGGCGCCGTAGACGCGCCAGCGCGCCGCCTGCAGGCCCTGGCCGCGCGCCCAGTCCGCCATGGCCTCGGTGCGGCGCGCCACCAGGGCCAGGTCGTAGCCGGCGTGATAGCAACGCAGGGCCAGGGCCTGGCCTATGCCGCTCGACGCGCCGGTGATGAAGGCCAGCCTGCCCATGTCAGGTCGGCGCCGGGCCGCCCCAAGCCGGCCTGGGCCCCCTCGGGGGGCAGCGCAGCACGCGAAGCGGCAAGCGTGGGGGCATCATTCTTCAGCGCTGGCGCGGCGCCAGCTGGCCGCGCACGCGGCCGCGCAGGTCCAGCACCTGGCTGCGGTGGTCGTAGTCCAGCGCGTCGGCCGTGAAGCGGTCGCTGCCGCGCGTCAGCTCCACCGGCAAATGCGAGCGCACGCGGTCCTGCTTGACGAAGGCGTGCAGGAACTCGCCGCGAAACTCCATGCGCGGCAGGGCCTCGCCGCCGGGGCCGGTGCTGCTTTCGCGCACCACGCGCGCGTCGCCCATCAGCTGCACCTCGGAGCCGTCGGCGTTGGAGACGGCGCGCCTGGCCGTGGCCACGGTCAGCCGGCCCTGCTCGTCGAAGGCGCGCATGCGCACCTGGGCTATCTCCAGCATGTCGGTGTCGGGGTAATGGTGGGCCTCGGCGCCCCAGAGCTCGCTCTTGAGCTTGCCCGCGACGTCGAAGCTCTTGACCGAGAAGCGGCGCATGAAATAGTCGGCCTCGTGGCGCGGCGGCGCGGCTTGGCCGGGCGCGACGATGATGGGCACGTTGCGCACCAGCCACCAGCTGCCCAGGGCGAACATGCCCATGAGCACGATGGGCAGGTAGATGGACAGGCGGTCCCAGGCCCAGCGCAGGCGCTTCATGAAGCCTCCGTCCCCGGCGTCATGTGTTAGCCCCCACGCTTGTCACTTCGTGTACTGCGCTGCCCCCCGAGGGGGCGTTCGCGCCTTGGGACGGCCCGGCGCCGCTCATGCGCCACGCAGCTGGGCCAGCAGGCCCGCGTAGTGGCCGCCGGCCACCAGCAGCAGGTCGCAGAACTCGCGCGCCGCGCCCTCACCGCCGCGGGCCAGGGTCACGTGGTGGGCCAGGGCCAGGGCCTGGGCATGGGCGTTGGCCGGCGCGCAGGCGAAGGCGCAGCGCTGCATCACGGGCAGGTCGGGCCAGTCGTCGCCGATCGCCGCGGCCTGGCGCCAGTCCAGGCCCAGCTCGTTCAGCAGGGCCTGGGCGGCCGGCAGCTTGTCCTCCGTGCCATAGCGCACATGGGCGATGCCCAGGGCCTGCAGGCGCACGCGCAGCGGCTTGGAGTCGCGACCGGTGATCACGGCCGGCGTGATGCCGGCCTGGCGCAGCAGCTTGAGGCCATGGCCGTCCAGGGTGTTGAAGCGCTTGAGCGTCTCGCCATGCTCGGAGAAGTAGAGGCCGCCGTCGGTCAGTACGCCGTCGACGTCGAAGAAGGCGACGCGGATGTCCTGCGCCTTGAGCAGCAGTTCGGCGGGCCAGGTCAGTGCGGGCACGAGGTTTGACATGTTCAGATCACCTTGGCGCGCATCAGGTCGTTGCTGTTCACGGCGCCGCACAGGCGACCCTGCGCGTCGAGCACCAGCACGCTGGTGATGCGGCTCTCCTCCATCAGCTCGGCGGCCTCGACGGCCAGGGCGTCGTGGCGGATGGTGCGCGGGTTGGGGTGCATGACCTCGCGCGCCGTGAGGCCGCGCAGGTCCTGGCCCTTCTCGACCAGGCGGCGCAGGTCGCCGTCGGTGAAGATGCCCAGCACCCGGCGTTCGGCGTCGACCACGGCCGAGGCGCCCAGGCCCTTGGCGCTCATTTCGCGCATCAGCTCGGTGAACGGGGTGTCAGGGCCGACCAGGGGCACCTCCTCGCCCTGGCGCATCACGTCGCTCACATGGGTCAAGAGGCGCCGGCCCAGCGAGCCGCCGGGATGCGAGCGCGCGAAGTCCTCGGCCTTGAAGCCGCGCGCGTCGAGCAGGGCCACGGCCAGCGCATCGCCCAGCGCCAGCTGGGCCGTGGTGCTGGCGGTGGGCGCCAGGTTCAGCGGGCAGGCTTCCTTCTCGACGCTGCTGTCGAGCACGACATCGGCATGGCGCGCCAGCGTGGACGCCAGGCCGCCGGTGATGGCGATCAGAGGCACGCCCTGGCGCTTGAGCACCGGCAGTATGGACACCAGCTCGTCGCTCTCGCCGCTGTTGGAGATGCCCAGCACCAGGTCCACGGTCTTGATCATGCCCAGGTCGCCATGGCTGGCCTCGCCGGGGTGCACGAACAGGGCCGGCGTGCCGGTGGAGGCCAGCGTGGCCGCGATCTTGCGGCCCACATGGCCGCTCTTGCCCATGCCGGTGACCACCACGCGGCCGCGCACGGCCAGCATCATGGCCACGGCGCGCGCGAAGTCGTCGCCGAGCCGCGCCTTGAGGCCCAGCAGGGCGGCCGCCTCGATGTCCAGCGTTTCATGGGCCAGCCGGACGGCCTGTGCGGGGTCGAATGTCATGGCGCGATTTTATAGAGGCCGGTCACGGTTATGGGCACGTGGCTTGCTAGCATTCGAACAATGACCGCGCTCGAGCTCACCCTGCTCTACCTGCTGGCCGCCGTGCTGGGGGTGGTGGCCTGCCGCAAGCTCTTGCTGCCGCCCATGCTGGGCTATCTGGTGGTGGGGGTGCTGATCGGGCCGAACGCGCTGGGCCTGGGGCAGAACTCGGCCGACCTGCGCCACCTGGCCGAGTTCGGCGTGGTGTTCCTGATGTTCGTGATCGGCCTGGAGTTCAACCTGCCCAAGCTGCGCGCGATGCGCCAGCATGTGTTCGGCCTGGGCCTGTTCCAGGTGGTGCTGACCATAGGCATCGTCACCCTGGGCTCTTTGTTCCTGGCCACGCTGGCACCCCGGCTCTGGGACATGGGCTGGCGCACGGCCCTGGCGCTGTCCGGCGCGATGGCCATGAGCAGCACGGCCATCGTGATCAAGCTGATGGCCGACCGGCTCGAGCTCGACGCCGAGCACGGCAAGCGCGTGGTCGGCGTGCTGCTGTTCCAGGACCTGGCCGTGGTGCCGCTGCTGGTGCTGATCCCGGCCCTGGGTTCGGCCCCGGAGACCCTGTTCTCGGCCCTGGCGCTGGCGGCGGTCAAGGCCACGGCCCTGATCACCGTGCTGCTGGTCGGCGGCCAGCGCCTGATGCGCTGGTGGCTGACCCTGGTGGCGCGGCGCAAGAGCGAAGAGCTGTTCGTGCTCAACCTGCTGCTGGTCACGCTGGGCCTGGCCTGGCTGACCGAGCTGGCCGGCCTGAGCCTGGCCCTGGGCGCCTTCATCGCCGGCATGCTGATCTCGGAGACCGAGTACAAGCACCAGGTGGAGACCGACATCCGGCCCTTCCACGACGTGCTGCTGGGCCTGTTCTTCATCAGCATAGGCATGCTGCTGGACTGGCGCGAAGTGACCCAGCGCTGGCCCCTGGTGCTGCTGCTGGTCACGGGGCCGGTGCTGTTCAAGCTGCTGCTGGTGACCGCGCTGGCACGTGCCTTCGGCGCCACCATGGGCGTGTCGCTGCGCACCGGCCTGTACCTGGCCCAGGCCGGCGAATTCGGCTTCGTGCTGCTGACCCTCAGCGCCCAGCACGGCCTGGTGGCACCGGCGCTGTTCAACCCGGTGCTGGCCAGCATGGTGCTGTCCATGCTGGCCACGCCCTTCATCATCCTCTACAGCAACGCCCTGGTGATGAAGCTGGTGGCCAGTGAATGGCTGCAGCAGTCGCTGCAGATGACCAGCATCGCGCGCAAGTCGATCAACGTGAACAAGCACGTGATCATCTGCGGCTACGGGCGCTGCGGCCAGAACCTCGCGCGCATGCTGGAGCAGGAGGGCATTCCCTACATGGCGCTGGACCTGGACCCGGACCGCGTGCGCCAGGCCGCGGCGGCCGGCGACTCGGTGGTGTTCGGCGATGCCGCGCGGCTGCAGGCGCTGATCGCGGCCGGCCTGGCGCGCGCCAGCGCCGTGGTCGTGACCTACCTCGACGTGGCGGGCGCCATGAAGGTGCTGGCCCATACCCGCTCGCACGCGCCCCAGGTGCCGGTGATCGTGCGCACCCAGGACGACCGCGAGCTGGAGAAGCTGCAGGCCGCCGGCGCCACCGAGGTAGTGCCCGAGGCCATCGAGGGCTCGCTGATGCTGGCCAGCCATGCCCTGGCCCTGGTCGGCGTGCCCATGCGGCGCGTGATCCGCATCGTGCAGGAACAGCGCGACGCACGCTACAACCTGCTGCGCGGCTATTTCCACGGCGCCGACGACCGCACGGTGGACGACCTCGAAAACGAGCGCCTGTCGCCCTACACGTTGCCACTGGGCACGCCCGCGGTCGGCCGGCCGCTGGCCTACCTGGCCCTGCACGCGGTGGGCGTGCGCGTGGTCAGCCTGCGCCGCAGCTCGGGCCAGTCCATCACGCCCGACGACGACACCCAGCTGCAGGCAGGCGACACCCTGGTGCTGTCGGGCCGGGCCGAGGCGCTGGCCCTGGCCGAGGAGAAGCTGCAGCGCGGCTGAACCGGGGCGCCGCAGCAGGGCGTCAGCGCTTGATCGCGGACATGAAGCTGTCGAAGCTGCCTTCGGAGAAGCGCGCCCAGAGGATGCTGTCGTCGCGGAACTTCGCGTAGCTCTCGTAGATCTTGCGCCAGTGCGCGTTCTTGGCCGACAGCTCGGCGTAGAGTTCGTTGGCGGCCTTCCAGGCCGCCTCGAGCACCGGCCTCGGGAAGGGCCGCAGCTTGGCGCCGCCGGCGACCAGGCGCTTGAGCGCGGCCGGGTTGCGGGCATCGTACTTGGCCTGCATCTCGACATGGGCCTCGTAGCAGGCCGCCGCCAGGATGGTCTGGTATTCCTTGGGCAGGCTCTCGTAGGCCTTGGCGCCGGCGAAGAAGGTCACCTGGGAGCCGCCCTCCCAGAAGCCGGGGTAGTAGTAGTTCTTCACCACCTTGTGCAGGCCCAGGCGCTCGTCGTCGTAGGGGCCGATGAACTCGGCCGCGTCTATCGTGCCCTTCTCGAGCGCGGGGTAGATGTCGCCCGGCGGGATGTTCTGCGGCACGCCGCCGAGCCGCTCGATCACCGTGCCGCCGAAGCCGCCGATCCGGAATTTCAGGCCCTTGATGTCCTCGACCGACTTGATCTCCTTGCGGAAGAAGCCGCCCATCTGGGTGCCGGTGTTGCCGCAGGGGAAGTTGACGATGTTGAACTCGCGGTAGAAATCGCGCAGCAGGGCCAGGCCGCCGCCGTCGACCATCCACGAGGACATCTGGCGCGAGTTCATGCCGAAGGGAATCGATGCGTCGAGCGCGAAGGTCGGGTCCTTGCCGAACATCAGCAGCGCGCCCGCATGGCCGCACTCGACCGAGCCCTGCTGCACCGCGTCGATGACCTGGAAGGCCGGCACGATCTCGCCCGCGGCATGGACACGGATCTCGAACTTGCCCCCGGTGGCCGCCGACACGCGGTTGGCCACGGTCTCGGCCGCCGCGTAGATCGTGTCGAGCGTCTTCGGGTAGCTCGACGCGAGGCGCCAGCGGATGTTCGGCTGGGACTGCGCTATGGCCGGCGCCGCCGCGACGCTTGCCAGCGAAGCGGCCGTTGCCGCTTTGATCATGCCTCGACGTTTCATTCGATGTCTCCTCGGGTTGGTTGAGCTGTCGACCTGCCAATGGCGTCCTTCAGCCCGCCCCACCGGGCGGGCTCCAGAACGCCGCTTCCGCGCCCGGCCGCAAGGCCGACCGATTCAATGCCGCGATGTCGGGCCGACCCAGCAGGGTCAGCGTGATGTCGATCTCCTTGCGCAGGATCTCGATGGCCCGGCTCACGCCGGCCTCGCCGCCGGCGGCGAGGCCGTAGAGCGAGGCGCGGCCCAGCAGGCAGGCGCGCGCGCCCAGCGCCAGCGCCTTGACGATGTCGGAGCCGCGGCGCACGCCGCCGTCGACCAGCACCTCGGCCCGGCCATCGACCGCGTCGACGATGCCGGGCAGGGCCGAGATGGCCGAGGGCGCGCCGTCGAGCTGGCGGCCGCCATGGTTGGAGACGATGACCGCGTCCACGCCATGCTGCACCGCGAGCCGCGCGTCGTCCGCGTGCAGGATGCCCTTGACCGCCAGCGGGCCGCTCCACATGCCGCGCAGCCAGTCGATCTCCTTCCAGCTCACGGTGGGGTCGAACTGCTTGCCGATGTGCTGGGCGACCGTCGTGAGGCCGGACTTGGGCGCACCGGGCGCCTCGAGGTTGCCGAAGCCGATGCGCGGCCCCGTCGCCATGCGCCACAGCCAGCCCAGGCGCCTGGCGTAGTCGAAGACATTGTCCAGCCCCAGGCGCGGCGGCACCGTGAAGCCGTTGCGCTCGTCGCGCTCGCGCGGCCCCTGAACGGGCAGGTCCACCGTCACGCAGAGAACCGGGCAGCCGGCCGCCCGCGCCCGGTCGACCAGTTCCTTGGCCAGGCCGCGGTCGCGCTGCACGTACAGCTGGAACCAGAAGTCCTTGCGGCCCTGCTGCGCGACCTGTTCGATGGAGGCATTGGCGTTGGTGCTCAGGCAATAGCCCACGCCGGCCTTGGCCGTGGCCCGCGCCGTCGCCAGGTCGCCGTGCGGCCACAGCACCCCGGCCAGGCCGGTCGGGCCGAACACGAAGGGTGAGGCGTAGTCCTGGCCGAGCACGCGCACGGCCTGGCTGCGCTCGCCGACATCGACCAGCACCCGGGGCGCGAACCAGATCCGTTCGAAGTCGCGCCGGTTGGCCGCCAGCGTCTGCTCGTCGTTGGCGGCACCGTCGACGAACTCGAACACGGCACGCGGGAGTTGCCGTCTTGCCAGGCGGCGCAGGTCTTCGATGTTGACGGCGTTCATGGGCGGGCTTTGCGTTGGCTGCGGCGGCGCAAGGGACGGAGAGGAGAAGGCGAGGCTCAGGCGCCCAGCCGGTAGCGGTCGTTCGCGCGGTTGAGGTGGTTGGCGAGGGCCGTCGCGGCGCCCTCCGGGTCGTGGGCCGCGATGCACTCGAGCACCTGCTCGTGCTCGGCCACCACGCCGCGCTCGGCGCCGGGATCGGTGACCGCATCCTTGTGGAAATGCTCCAGCCATTCGAGCATCGCGCGCGAAACCGCCATGAACACCGTGTTGCGCGAGATCCCCGCGATCGCCCGGTGAAAAGCCATGTCGGCCTGCAGGAAGCGCATGGGGTCGTCGACACTCGCGCGCTGCTCGGCCATCGCGCTGCGCAGCACGGCGATGTCCTCGGGCGAGGCCTTGTCCGCCGCCTGACGCACCATCAGCAGCTCGAAGCTCAGGCGCGCCTCCTTCAGATGCTCCAGCAGGAGCTCGGAATTCGACAGCAGATGCATGGCCGGATCCGAGAGCTGGGCCATCAGCCGGTCGGCGGACAGCGCCTGCACGCGCGCGCCCTCGCCATGGACGATGCTGACGAAGCCCATGCGCTCCAGCGCCTGCAGGGCTTCGCGCACGGCAGGCCGTCCGACCGCGAACATCTGCATCAGCTCGCGCTCCGAGGGCAGGCAGGAACCGACCGGATACTCGCCTGTGCGCAAGCGGCTGAGCAGGCGATCGAGCACCTCGTGAGAGAGCTTGCGGCGGTGAATCGGCTCCCTGGCCTCGGCCGCACGGCCCGTATCCACAAACACCAGATGATCATCAGTCATGAGGTCATCATACCAATATACCTGCCGAAAGCAAGGGCCGTCCGGCGCAGCACAGGACCGCCGTCCCGCGGCAGAATCGGGCATTGCCCTGCCGGGACCCCCCCATGCCAGACCTCAGCATCCAGGACTACCTCAAGCGCCACATCCGCACCGTGCCGGACTGGCCGGCGCCGGGCGTGCAGTTTCGCGACATCACGCCGCTGCTGCAGGACCCCAAGCCGTTCCGCGTGCTGATCGACGCCTTCGTGCACCGCTACATGGACCGCGCCCTGCGGCCCGACGTGGTGGCCGGCCTGGACGCGCGCGGCTTCATCCTGGGCGCGGTGGTGGCCTACGAGCTCAACGTGGGCTTCGTGCCGATACGCAAGAAGGGCAAGCTGCCCTTCACCACGGTGGAAGAGACCTACGAGCTCGAGTACGGCAGCGCCACCGTGGAGCTGCATGCCGACGCCGTGAAGTCCGGCGACCGCGTGCTGCTGATCGACGACCTGGTCGCCACCGGCGGCACCATGATGGCCGGGCGCCGCCTGCTGGAGAAGCTAGGCGCCACGGTCATGGAGGGCGCGGCCATCGTGGACCTGCCCGAGCTCGGCGGCTCGCGCCGCCTGCGCGACTCGGGCCTGCCCCTGTTCACCCTGGTCGATTTCGAAGGGCATTGAAATCCGGCGCCGGGTGCGCCGGGCCAAGCCCCTGGCCCGGCCCCGGGTTTGGACCACTTTGCGTTTTTCAAGTTCTTGTCTTAGAATTTGCTCGTTTCAGTTAAGAAACTTTGTTTTATATACGAAACGCATCCAGCAGGAGAGTCAGCGATGAGCGTTCTGGGCATTGACGAAATCACCTTCGGCGCGGCCGACCTGGCCAAGTGCCGCCAGTTTTTCCTGGACTGGGGGCTGAACCTGGTGTCCGAGGCCGCGCAGGAGCTGGTGTTCGAGTCGCTCAACGGCTGCCGCGTGGTGGTGGCCCATTCCGACAAGCCGGGCCTGCCGGCCGGCGTGGAGCCAGACCCCACGCTGCGCGAGGTGGTCTGGGGCGTGGCCTCGCCGGCCGACCTGGCCCTGTACCGCAGCCGCATCGCGGACCGCCCGGGCTTCGTCGAGGCGGGCGAGCGCATAGGCTGCACCGACCCGAACGGCCTGGCCGTGCGCCTGCAGCTGAGCCAGAAGCGCGCGCTGCAGCTCGATTGCGCCAAGACCAACACCTGGAGCGAGCGCCCGCGCGTGAACCAGCCCAGCCCGGCCTACGAGCGCGCCCGGCCGGTCGAGGTCGGCCATGTGGTGTTCTTCGTGACCGACCTGGCCGCCACCAGCGCCTTCTACCAGGACTGCCTGGGCTTCGTGGTCTCCGACCGCTATCCCGAGCGGGGCGCCTTCATGCGCTGCGCCCCCGAGGGCGGCCACCACGACCTGTTCCTGCTGCAGCCGCCCGAGCCGCGCCGCGGCCTCAACCACGTGGCCTTCACCGTGCGCGACGTGCACGAGGTGTTCGGCGGCGGCATGCACATGTCGCGCTGCGGCTGGGACACCGAGCTCGGCCCGGGCCGGCACCCGATCTCCTCGGCCATCTTCTGGTATTTCGTCAGCCCCGCCGGCGCGCTGGTGGAGTACTACACGGACGAGGACGAGCTGACCGCCGACTGGCAGCCGCGCGAGTTCACGCCCGGCCCCACGGTGTTCGCCGAATGGGCGATCAAGGGCGGCATCGACGGCCACACGCGCCGCCAGAAGAACGCCGAGGCGCCCAGCGGCCGCTTCATGACCGACAAGCCCAAGGCTTGACCCCCTTCATTTCATTCGTCCCACAGCCTGCACCGGAGGCCCCATGCGCACCAAAGAGCTTTACAACGAAACCCACCAGACCCGCAGCGCGCCGCCCACGGCCTACGAAAGCCTGCTGGGCGACTCGATAGAGCGTGCCTACGCCCAGGGCATACACGAGCTGGAAGGCCTGGTGGCCTACCTGAACCAGTCCGGCCCCTCGGGCCCCAACGGCCAGGCCTGGACGCCCGAGTCCTACCAGCAGGAAATGGCCCGCCTCGGCGCCTGACCCTTTTGCGGAGATTTCCCCATGAACACATCCGTCGTCAATTTCCAGCAAGACCCGGTCGACGCCGCCCTCGAGGTCGGCCTCAAGGACCTGTGGTTCCCGGTCTGCCCCTCGGGCTTCGTCAAGGACAGCCCGGTCTCGCTGCGCCGCCTGGGCTACAAGATCGCGCTGTGGCGCGACCATGACGGCAAGGTCCATGCCCTGGAGGACCATTGCCCGCACCGCGGCGCGCCGCTGTCCATCGGCGTGAACCTGGGCGACCGCATCGCCTGCGCCTACCACGGCGTCGAGGTGCGCTGCGACGGCACCGTGACCCGCGTGCCGGGCAGCCCGGGCTGCAAGCTCGAGGGCTCGCGCCCGGCGCGCATGTTCCACGTCGAGGAGCGCGCGGGCGCGATCTTCCTGTTCAACGCCACCGCGCCCCATGTGGACAGCCCGCCGCCGCTGCGCCTGCCCGAGCAGCTGACTTCGCCAGAGTGGTCTGCCTTCCTGTGCTACACCGAGTGGGGCTGCGACTACCGCTATGTGCTGGACAACGTGCTGGACCCGATGCACGGGGCCTACCTGCACAAGCAGTCGCATTCGATGGCCGAGGGCGAGATCAGCGCCGACTTCCAGATCCGCGACACGGACATCGGTTTCTTCTTCGAGAAGAAGGGCCAGCGCAACGTGAACTTCGACTGGACCGAGTGGATGGACACGGGCATACACACCATGCGCCTGGAGATCCCCTATCCCAAGACCGGCGGGCCGGGCGGCAATTTCACCATCATCGGCAGCTACACGCCGATCAGCAAGCAGGCGGCGGGGGTGTTCCACTGGCGCTGCCGCAAGGTCTCGGGCTGGCAGCGCGACACCTGGCGCTTCCTCTACAAGAACCGCCTGGAGGAGCGCCACTGGCATGTGCTGGAGCAGGACCGCGTGGCGGTGGAGAACATGGAGCCCGACGCCAACCGGCGCGAGCACCTCTACCAGCACGACATGGGCCTGGTGCGCCTGCGCCGCCACCTCAAGGGCCTGGCCACGCAGCAGCTCGACCAGGCGGCGCCCAAGGCCTGAACACTGCCACGCCGCGCCCCGAAGGGCGCGGGCCCTCCATTCCTTCCCACGCCACGGCCATGTCCATCCACCTCCTGAACGCATTGGTCCACACGCTTCGCTACGAGGCCGAGGACATCATCGGCATCGAGCTGCGCCCGGTGGACGGACCGGCGTTCCCGCCCTTCGAGGCCGGCTCGCACATCGACCTGCACCTGCCGGGCGGCCTGCTGCGCAGCTACTCGCTGCTCAACGCGCCCGACGAGCGGCACCGCTACGTGGTCGGCGTGCTCAAGGACAAGGCCAGCCGCGGCGGCTCGCGCGCCATCCACGAGCAGCTGCGCGTGGGCATGAAGATCAGCATCAGCGAGCCGCGCAACAACTTCCGCCTGCACGAGGAGGCCGAGCACAGCGTGCTGGTGGCCGGCGGCATAGGCGTCACGCCGATTCTCTGCATGGGCCGGCGCCTCAAGCAGATCGGGCGCTCGTTCGAGCTGATCTACTGCGCGCGCTCGCGCCCTGGCGCGGCCTTCGTCGCCGAGATCGAGGCCCTGGGCGCGCCCGTGCTGTGGCATTTCGACAGCGAGGCCGGCGGCCCACCCGACCTCAAGGCCCTGCTGGCCGAGCGCGCGCCGCGCGGCGACACCCATTACTACGCCTGCGGCCCCACCGTGATGCTCGACAGCTTCGAGAAGCTGTGCGCCGAGCTCGGCTACGCCAATGCCCACATCGAGCGCTTCGCCGCCGTCGAGGTGGCCGCCGCGCCCGACGCCAAGAAGGCCTATACGGTCGAGCTCAAGCGCTCGGGCAAAGTGATCCCGGTGACGCCCGAGCTCTCGCTGCTGGCCGCGCTGCGCGCCGCCGGCGTGGACCCCAACACCAGCTGCGAGGAAGGCGTCTGCGGCTCCTGCGAGACGCGCGTGCTCGAAGGCGTGCCCGACCACCGCGACTGCGTGCTCAGCGCCGCCGAGCACGCGAGCAACAAGGTCATGATGGTCTGCGTCTCGGGCTGCAAGAGCGAGCGCCTGGTCCTGGACCTCTGACCCTATTTCCCCCGCGCCGGCGGCCCCGCGCGGGCCGCGGCGTCTGCCCCATCCCCTGGAGAGATACGATGAACCCCAACCGACGCCATGCCCTCGCGCGGCTCGCAGGCCTGGCCGCCGCCCTGGCCGCCGGCCCCGCCCTGGCGCAGAACTACCCCAGCAAGCCCATCACCCTGGTCGTGTCCTACCCGGCCGGCGGCGACACCGACGCCATGGCCCGCCTGTTCGCGGAAAAGCTCGCGGGCCGCCTGGGCCAGCCCGTGGTGGTGGACAACCGCCCCGGCGCCAGCGGCACCATAGGCAACGCCTGGGTGGCCAAGGCCGCGCCCGACGGCCACACCCTGCTGCTCACGCCCAGCACCTTCTCGATCGCGCCGCTTTTGATCAAGAGCGGCGCCGCCAGCGCCTACGACCCGCTGAACGACTTCACGCCCATCGTGCAGACCGGCGTGCAACCGCTGTTCCTGGTTGCGCACCCTGGCCTGGGCGTCAAGGACCTGCGCCAGCTGGTCGCGGCCGCCAAGGGCGGCAAGGCCCTGGCCTACGCCAGCCCCGGCAGCGGCTCGCCCATGCACATCCTGGGCGAGCTGTTCAACAAGGCGGCCCAGGTGCAGATCAGCCATGTGCCCTACCGCGGCGTGGCGCCGGCGGTCAACGACCTGCTGGGCGGCCATGTGCCCCTGGCCTGGATGACCTACGGCCCGGTCGCGCCCTACCTGAGCAACGGCAAGCTGCTGGCCCTGGCCGTGGCCGAGCGCCAGCGCTCCAAGCTCGCGCCCGGCGTGCCCACCCTGGCCGAGCTCGGCGTCAAGGACGTCGAGGTCAGCGCCTGGCAGGGCCTGATGGCCCCGCGCGGCCTGCCGCCCGAGATCGCCAAGCGCCTGAACACCGAGTTCAACGAGATCCTCCGCATTCCCGAGGTGGCCGGGCGCATGCAGACCTTCGGCGCCCTGCCCACCGGCGGCCCGGCCTCGCGCCTGGCCCAGGCCAACGCCGCCGACCACGCGCGCTACGGCCAGCTGATCAAGAGCTTCGGCATCCAGGCGGATTAGATCGGGCCCCCACGCTCGGCACTGACGTGTCCTCGCTGCCCCCCGAGGGGGCCCAGGTCGGCTTGGAGCGGCCCGGCGCCGGCCTGACCGTCTGCGGCTAGCGTGTCGCCCATGGTGTAGTCTGCTGCCCATGCGCCCCCCCACCATCCTCGTGCTCGCCGCCGGCAGCGGCAGCCGCTTCACCGCCTCGGGCGGCCAGGTCCACAAGCTGGCCGCCGAGCTGCACGGCAAGCCCCTGCTCGAGCACCTGCTGGACGCGGTGCGCGCCAGCGGCCTGTCCTGGCACCTGGAGCGCGGCCCGCACCCGGGCATGGGCGATTCGATCGCGGCCGCGCTGCGCGCCACGGCGGATGCCGACGGCTGGCTGATCCTGCCGGCCGACCTGCCGCTGCTCCGACCTGAAACCCTGCTGGCCGTGGCGGCGGCCGAGCCGCTGGACCGCATCGCCGTCCCCGTCTTCGAGGGCCGGCGCGGCCATCCCGTGCGTTTCCCCGCGGCCTTCGGCCCGGCGCTGATGCAGCTGAGCGGGCCGCAGGGGGCGGCGGCGCTGCTGCGGCAGGCCGAGGTCATCGAGGTCCCGGTCGACGATCCAGGCTGCCAGATCGACGTGGACACGCTGGCCGACCTCGAGGCGCTGCGGCAGCGGGTGCGGAGCTGAGCGCGCGGTAGACCGTGCTGAGCTCCTTGGGGCTGAGCTGCAGGATCATGGCGGCTGGCGGCCAGAAGCCGACAGCGACTCATCGCCGAAGTGGTCCTTCAGCGGTATTCCTTACGCGTTAGTCTTACTGTGTCATAAAAATTAAGGCATGATATGCCCGTCATTTTTCCCTGTGACGAGGGTGCGATGGGCATATCCAAAGAATTCGATCGATACATGGCTCACCTGGCCG
>NZ_SCMM01000057.1:0-27355 GCF_005503345.1 Ramlibacter sp. 2FC | reverse complement strand
ACACCCTCACGAATGTGCACGCATGACTCGGGGCCGCCGTAGCTGGCTAAGCCTTCAACGTATGACTCTTTCATTCACAACACTTTGCCGGTTTTGACCGGCGCACGGAGACCGCCATGACCCCATCCCCATCCCTCACGCGACGCAGCACGCTGCTCGCCGCCCTGGCCCTGGCCGCGGGCGGCGCCGCCGCCCAGGCCGACTACCCGCACAAGCCGGTGCGCATCGTCGTGCAGTACCAGGCCGGCGGCATGTCCGACGCGCTGGCGCGCGTGATCGCCGAGCCGCTCGCGCAGCGCCTGGGCCAGCCCGTGCTGGTGGAGAACCGCAGCGGCGCGGGCGGCATCATAGGCACCGACTACGTGGCCAAGAGCGCGCCCGACGGCCATACCCTGCTGCTCACGGTGCCAGGCCCGGTCACGGCCAACCTCGCGCTCTACAGCAAGCTGCCCTACGACCCGCGCACCGAGCTGCGCATGGTCTCCGACATCGCCTTGCCGCGCCTGGTGCTGGCCGTACACCCCTCGGTGCCGGCCACCGACTTCAAGGGCCTGCTCGCCGCGATCAAGGCCGCGCCCGGCAAGTACAGCATGGGCTCCTGGGGCCCGGGCACCCAGCCGCACCAGATCCAGGTCTTCATGGACCGCCAGCACGACCTGAAGACCACCCATGTGCCGTACAAGGGCGAGGCCCCGATGGTGGTGGACCTGGTCGGCGGCGTGATTTCCATGACCGTGGGCTCCACCGCCTCGCTGCAGCAGCACATCGCGTCCGGCAAGCTGCGCGCCCTGGCCGTCGCCGGTCCGCGCCGCGCCAAGGCCCTGCCCGAGGTGCCGACCTTCGCCGAGCAGGGCTTTGCCGACACCGTCTACGCGATCACCGGGCCGATCTCGGTCATGGCGCCGGCCAAGACGCCAGGGGCCGTCGTCGAGCGCCTGGGCCGCGAGATCGCCGCCATCGTGCGCCAGCCCGAGGTCGCGCGCCGCATCGAGGGCCTGGGCGCCGAGCCGCTGGGCAATACGCCGGCCGAGGCCGCGGCGGCCTACCAGGCCTTGCTGCCGGTCGCGCTCAAGCTCACGCAGGACACCGGCGTGCGCCTCGACTGATTCCCCTCCACCGCTTCCTTCACCTGCGTGCACTCGACCATGAACGATCCCCATCCCCTCGCCGGCGCCCGCCAGTCCCTGGCCCGCGCCATCGGCCTCACGGCCTTCGTGTTCGGCTACCCGCTGATCGAATCCATGCGCACCTGCCGGCTGCAGACCGGCGGCAGCGCCACCGCGCCGCTGCGCGCGCCGGTGGACGCGCTGCACCATATCCGCCGCCCCTCGACCGACCAGGACCGCGACATCGTCACCCCGGCCAACGACCTGCTCTACACCACGGCCTGGATCCACCTCGCCGACGGGCCGCGCCTGCTGACCGTGCCTTCGGCCGCGCGCCACCCGGGCCGCTACTTCGTGCTCGCGCTGTATGACGCCTGGACCGAGAACTTCGAGAACCTGGGCCCGCGCAACTGCGCGGCCGGGGGCGAGACCGTGCTGCTCGTGGGCCCGGGCGGCCAAGTGCCGCCGGGCCTGGAGGGCCATCGCGTGGTGCGCTGCCCGACCAACCTGGTCTGGCTGATCGGCCGCATCCTGGTCGGCGACGAGGCCGACTGGCCCGCCGCGCGCGCCCTGCAGGCCGAGATCGCGCTGGCCCCGGCGCGCGGCACGGGCCTGGGCCGCCGCCCGCTGGGCGTCGAGCAATGGGCCGGCGAGCCGATCGATGCGATGGCCGAGGCCTGGGAGCAGCAGCGCCCGGCCGAGCTGGTCGCGCCGCGCTTCTTCACGGCCCTGTGCCAGGCCCTGGCCGAGACACAGGCTCGGCCCGAGGACGCCGGCCTGATCGCCTGGCTGGGCCAGGCAGGCCTGGTCGCGAACCCGCAGTTCTCCTGGGAGGCCCTGGACGAGCCGCAGCGCAAAGGCCTGGTCGAGGGCTTTGCCGACGCCGTGACCCTGGTGGCGACGGCCGCGCGCAGCCGCCACACCCGGCCCTGGACGCTGGCCCGGCGCGCCGGCCGCTACGGCAACGACTACCTGGCGCGCGCGCTGACGGCCTACATCGGCCTGGGCGCCCTGGCCACCGACGAGGCACTCTACGGTGCCGGCCATTTCGACGCCAGGCAGCAGCCGCTCGCGGGCCCGCGCCGCTACAGGCTGCGCTTCGCCCCGGGCGAGCTGCCGCCGGTCGAGGCCTTCTGGTCGGTCACGCTCTACGACGCCGACCGCTTCCTCTACCCCAACGCGATCGGTCGCCACGCGATCGGCGACCGCACGCCGGGCCTGCGCCTGGAGCCCGACGGCTCGCTCGTGATCGACTTCGCGCACGAGGCGCCGGCCGACGCGCGCAACTGGCTGCCCACGCCGGCGGGCCCGTTCTACCTGATCCTGCGCCTGTACCACCCGCGCGACGGCATACACAGCTGGAAGATCCCCGCACTCGAGCCGCTGGAGAACTGAATGGAAGCGAACATCTGCGACCAGGACCAGGCCGCCGCGCTGCGCGCCCTGGCCGACGAGGCCGCCACCTACGGCTTCGCGCTGCACGAGATGGCGCGCATGCGCGCCGCCACCTCGCCGCGCCGCTGCGCCGCGGGCCCGGCCGGCGAGGGACCGGACGACCCGCAGCGCTGGTGCAACGTCTTCGTGCACGCGCGCCAGCTGCTGGGCGCGGGCGGCAGCCGCGTGGTCACGCCCAACCACGACACGCTCTACAGCAACGCCTGGCTGGACCTGGGCCAGGGCCCGCTGGTCGTCGAGGTGCCCGACACCGCGGGGCGCTACTACGTGCTGGGCCTGCTGGACTTCTACACCAACCCCTTCGCGAGCATAGGCCAGCGCAGCACGGGCACGGCCGCGGGCCGTTTCGTGGTGACGCCCCCGGGCTGGCAGGGGCCGCTGCCCCAGGGCCTGCCCGTCATCGCCGCGCCCACGCCCTGGGTCTGGATCATCGGCCGCATCCTGGTCGACGGCCCCGAGGACCTGCCGGCCGTGCACGCGCTGCAGGACGGCCTCCGGCTGCACGCGCTGGACCCGGACCAGGCGCTGCCGCGCCGCTTCGACCCGGGCCCGCCGGCCATGGACCCGCAGGCCCCCGACGCGGCGCGCTTCGCCGCCTTGGTCAACCAGGCGCTGGCCCAGAACCCGCCGCCCGCGCCGGAGCGCGCCCGGGTCGCGCGCTTCGCCGCCCTGGGCCTGGGCGCCGGCCTGGGCCTGCCTTCGCCGGCGCAGCTGGCGCTGCTGGACCAGGCGCTGGCGGGCTGCCTGGCGCGCTGGCGCGAGGCCTCGCTGGGCCGCACCGGCCCCACGGGCTGGCAGAGCCTGCCGCCGCTGGGCGCCTCGTTCGGCGACGATTACGAGCGCCGCGCCCTGGTCGCGCTCAAGTACATAGGCGCGCTGGACAGCCGCGAGGCGCTCTACCCCATGGCGCACCACGACGCCCAGGGCCGGCCGCTGGACGGCCGCCACGCCTACCGCCTGCGCTTCGCGCCCGGCGCCCTGCCGCCGGCCCGGGCCTTCTGGTCGCTGACGATCTACGACGCACGCGACTGCATGCTGGTGCCCAATGCGATAGCCCGCTACGCGATCGGCGACCGCACGCCGGGCCTGCAGCGCGACGCCGACGGCGGGCTCACGCTGCACATCCAGCACGAGGCGCCTGCCGACCCGGCCGCGCGCGCCAACTGGCTGCCGGCGCCGGCCGGCGGCTTCTACCTCTGCCTGCGCGCCTATGTGCCCAGCCAGGACATGCTGGACGGCCGCTACATGCTGCCGCCGCTCGAGCGTGCGGACCAGGCCTCGGCCTTGCCGCTGCGCACCGGCCAGGGGGCCGAGGCCATCGCTCCCGGCCTGTGGCTGCTGCACGGCCAGGGCCAATCCTTCGTGGCCGAGACCTCGGCCGGCCTGGTGGTGGTCGACACCGGCCCCGGCGGCCAGGTCACCGAGGCCATGATCGCCGCGCTGCGCAGCTGCAGCGACGCCCCGCTCCACGCGCTGTGCTACAGCCACGGCCATATCGGCTACAACGCCGGCGTGCCCCAGTGGCTGGCCCATGCGCGTGCGCGCGGCGAACCGGCGCCGCGCCTGATCGCCCACCGCAACCTGCCGCGCCGCTACGCGCGCTACCGCGAGACCCGCGCACTGCAGCAGCATCTGGCCGAGATGCAGTTCCGCATGGCCGCAGGCTCGTTCGAGCTGGCGCTGCACGACCCGACCGAGCTGTTCGACGACAGCCTCGTGATCGGCGAGGGCGAGCGCCGCGTGGAGCTGCGCTGGGCACCGGCCGAGACCGACGACGGCATCGCCGTCTGGTGCCCCACGCAGCGCGTGCTCTACGGCGGCGCGGCCTTGCTCGACTCCATCCCCAACATCGGCACGCCGCTGCGCACGCTGCGCGACACGGTGCGCTGGGCCGACACGCTCGAGGCCTTGCTCGCGCTGGCGCCCGAGCGCGTGGTGCGCGAATTCGGGCCCACGATAGACGGCACCGACGCGGTGCGCAAGGTGCTGGGCCACACGGCGCGCGCGCTGCGCTGGCTGCGCGCCGAGACCGTGCGACTGATGAACGAGGGCCTGGGCGAGCGCGAGATCCTGGCGCGCATGCACTACCCGGACGAGCTGTTCGCCGTGCCCTGGATGCGCCCGACCTACGGCGACCCGAGCTACATCGTGCGCGACATCTACCGCTCGGAGAACGGCTGGTGGGACCGCAACCCCACGACGCTGCATCCCGCGGCCCCCGCAGCCCTGGCCCGCGCCCAGGCCGAGGCCATCGCCGACAAGGCCGCGGTGCTGGCCCAGGCCAGAAGCCTGGCCGAGCGCGGCGAGCTGCAGCTCGCGCTGCACGTGGTCGACCTGCTGGCCCTGGCCGAGGGGCCCGCGCCCGAGATCGCCGAGGCGCGCGCTCTCAAGGCCGGCTGGCTGCGCGAGCGCGCCGAGCAGCTGCGCAGCTACGTCTCGCGCAGCCTCTACCTGCACGGCGCCGCGCGGCTCGAGGCCGGCGCGGCACCCTGAAACCGTCCATCCTTCCTATCATTCCATGACATGGAGACACCCATGAAAGCACTGGCCCCACGCATCCTGTCCACCCTGGCGCTGGCCGTCCTCGCACCGCTGGCCGCGGCCCAGGGCAGCTACCCCGAGCGGCCCGTCACCCTGGTCGTGCCCACCGCCCCCGGTGGCGGCACCGACACCATCGCGCGCTTCATCGCCGAGCGCCTGTCCAAGGCACTCAAGCAGCCCTTCGTGATCGACAACAAGCCGGGCGCCAACGGCATCCCGGGCACCGACAACGTGGCCCGCGCCCAGCCCGACGGCTACCGCCTGCTGTTCACCTACACCGCAGCCCAGGTGGTCAACCCGGCCATCATGCGCAAGCTGCCCTACGACGCGCACAAGGACCTCGCGCCCATCGCGCAGATCGGCCGCGCCGGCAACCTGATGGTGGTCAGCCCCCAGCTGCCGGTGAAGAACATCAAGGAGTTCGTCGACTACGTGAAGGCCAGGCCCGACCAGATCAACTACTGCTCCTGGGGCACGGGCTCGGGCGGCCACCTGACCATGGAGAGCTTCAAGAAGCAGACCGGCCTGGTCATGACCCATGTGCCCTACAAGGGCAGCGCCCCCTGCATGCAGGACATCGTGTCCGGCCAGGTGCAGGCCGGCTTCGCCGACATCTCCTCGAGCATGGAGCTGGTGCGCGCCGGCAAGCTGCGCGCCATCGCCTACAGCGGCCCCACGCGCATGCCTCGCCTGCCCGAGGTGCCGACCCTGACCGAGGCCGGCTACCCGTTCAGCGCCTACTCCTGGTACGGCCTGTTCGCCCCGGCCGCCACGCCGCGGCCCATCGTGCAGAAGCTCAACGCCGCGATGCAGGAGGTGCTCAAGGACCCTGCCACCGTGGAGCGGCTGCACGAGCTCAACTTCACCGACATTCCGATCACCACGCCCGAGCAGTTCGCCGAAACGGTGCGCAAGGACATGGCCCAGTGGGGCGATCTGGCGCGCTCGCTGAACCTGGCGCTCGATTGAGCGTTCAGCGCCCGATCAGCCGCAGATAGGCCTCGCGCGTCTCGGGCGACACGGCATCGAGCAGCTGGGTGTAGGAGGTCTGGTGCCGCGCCAGCATGCGCGCCGAGGCCACGGCCTTGGAGCGGCAGAACCAGTGGCAGCTGTGCTGCATCAGGAACAGCTCGGCCGACAGCTGGTAGGCCTTGGCCTTGAGCGGCTGGTCGCGCGGGTTCTCCACCGCCTGGGCGATGCCCCGCGCGTGGATGTCGAAGGCCTGGCGCAGGTCGAAGGTGGCGAAGGGGAACAGCCGGTCGGCGTACGGCAGGGCCAGGACGAACTTGCTCACGCGCGCGTCCGCGGGGTCGACCCGCGCAAACTCGGCGGCGAAGCGCCGGAACTGCTCGTTGAGCGTCTTCTCGGACTCGACCAGCAGTTGCCAGATCTGGGCGCGGCGCTCGGGGTCCTCCTCGCCGAGCGCGCGCAGGTAGCCCTGGGTCAGGTGTTCCATCAGCCGCTCGATCTGGTAGCGGCCCAGGTAGCTGCCCAGCAGGGCGATGCGCCTGCGCTGCTCCCTGGACTTGAGAACGTAGACGATGGCGGCGATGGCGATCACCAGGCTGAAGGTTTCCATGCGGGCTGAAGGGGTGTTGGCGTGCAGCGCAAGTGTAGTCAGCGCCCGGCCCGCCCCCGTCAGCCGGCCGGACCAGGAGGTGCTGTTACATTTCGGATCGAAAAAAAACGGCACCCCGGCGCGGCGAGCGCTAAAGTGGGTCAAGGATCGCCGGAAGACCGGCTGGCGGGAGCTGGGCCTCCCGAGACCCTGTGCCCCGGGCACATCCCCAACTCCCCCTACGGTCAACCTCCGGCATCCTTGCATGACTTCTGCTGGAGGATTCACCATGATGCTGCGTTACGTACTTTCCGCCGCCGTCACCGCCGCGGCCCTGCTCACCTTGCCGGGCTGCGCGGTCACGCGCGGCCAGCAAACCGTGGGGGCCTATGTCGACGACTCCGCGATCACCACCTCCGTGAAGGCCCGCTTCGTCGAGAGCAAGGACGTGGACGCCGCGGCGATCAGCGTGGAGACGCTGAACGGCACCGTGATGCTGTCCGGCTTTGCCAAGAGCGCCACCGAGAAGGCCGCGGCCGACGGCATCGCCCGCAAGGTCAACGGCGTGAAGGCGGTGCGCAACGAGATCGTCGTGCGGCCCTGAGCGAGCGCAGGGGCGCGGCCGGGCCGCGCGGCGCTAGCGGCGCCCTGCCCTGCCGCGCGCCGCGCGGCGGCAGGCACGGCGGTAGGCCTGCAGCGCCGCCTGGGCAAGGCCGAGCACGCTGTGCGGCGCGTAGCCGCCGCTGAGCGGGTCGATCTCGCCCCAGGGCAGGCCGGTCAGCAGCTCCAGCCCCTCGCCCACCTGCTGCATGGTATGGATGTGGAACAGCCCCTGGGCCACGGCCTCGGCCACGTCCTGGTCCAGCATCAGGTGGCGCCGGTTGAGCGCGGGGATCAGCACCCCTTGCTGGCCGTCCAGCCCGGCCTTCTCGCAGATGCGGAAATAGCCCTCGATCTTCTCGTTGATGCCGCCCACGGGCAGCACCTCGCCGTGCTGGTTCAGCGCGCCGGTGACGGCCAGGCCCTGGGACAGCGGCACGCCCGACAGGGCCGACAGCAGGGCGTAGAGCTCGGCGCAGGAGGCCGAGTCGCCCTCCACGCCCTCGTATTCCTGCTCGAACACGATGGAGGCGGTGAGCGCCAGCGGCGCGATGTGGGCGAACAGGGCCGACAGGTAGCTGTGCAGGATCAGCACGCCCTTGTCGTGGATGGGGCCCGACATCTCGACCTCGCGTTCGATGTTGAGCACGCCCTCGTGGCCGGCAAAGGTGCGTGAGCTCACGCGCACCGGGAAGCCGAAGCGGTAGTCGCCCAGGTCCACCTGGGTCAGGCCGTTGAGCCGCCCGACATGCGCGCCCTTGAGCGCGATCAGGCGCTCGCCCTCGGCGATGGCCTCCTGCAGGCGCTGCTCGGGGTAGTCGTGGCGGAGCTGGCGCGCGCGCAGCGCCGCCTCCACGTCGCCCAGGTCCACCACGCGGCCGGCGCGCGCCTGGCACAGGGCGGCGCTTTCCATGGCCAGTGCCTCGCTGCGCAGGAAGGTGGCGCTCTGGCGCGTCTGGTCGTCGGCCGCACGGTGCGCGTCCTCGAGCAGGCGCGCCACGGCGGGGGCCGAGAAATGCGGCAGCCCCATGCGCGTGCAGCTGTGCGCGACGAAGGCCGCCGCGGCCTGGCGCGTGGCATCGCTGGCCGGCACGCTCTCGGCGAAGTCGACCTTGACGCGGAAATGGCGCGCGAACTCGGGGTCGGCCTCCTGCAGCTCGTAGTACTGCTCCACCGAGCCGATCAGCACGATCTTGACCTCCACGTCCACCGCCTCGGGCTCGAGCAGCACCGCCGCCAGCGGCGCGTGGGCGGTGCCGGGCTCCTCGATCTGCAGCCGGCCGCTGCGCAGGAAGCGGCGCAGCTTCTCCCAGACCAGGGGGTCGCCCAGCAGGTCGTGCAGGTGCAGCATCAGGAAGCCGCCATGGGCCTTGAGCAGGCTGCCGGCGCGTATGCGCGAGAAGTCGGTCACCAGCACGTCCTCGTCGGTCTGGTACTCGACGCTGCCGAACAGCATGCGGAACAGCGGGTTGTCCTCGACGATGACGGGTGCGCCGGCCAGGCCGTCGTTGTCCACCACCAGGTTCACGCGGTAGCGCGCGAGCACCGAGGCCAGCGCGTCCTCGCCGGTCTCGTCTTCCGGGTCGCCGGCCTCGAACAGCTCGACGTTGCCCAGCACGTCGCGCCCGACCTGGTCCAGGTAGGCGCCGAGCTTGACCGCGTCCTTGATGTGCTTCTTGAGCCCGACGCGGATCTCCTGCAGCTCGCGCTCGAGCAGCGGCTTGACGAGCTGGCGGCGCAGCGCCTCGAGCGCCTCGACGCGCGCGCGCTCCAGCGGGCGGGTGCGGTCCAGGAAATGGCTGATCTCGGCGCGCAGCTCCTGCTCGGCGCGGTCGAACTCGGCCCGGCGCGGGAGCGGCAGGTCCATGGCCTGCTGCTCGGTCAGGGCCTGGCCGGCCTCGCCGCGCAGGGTGAACACCAGGTTGCCCTCGTCGCGGCGCAGCGCGAAGCTGCGCGCCTCGGCGAAGGCGCTGAGCTCGGCGAAGGCACGCGCCTCCTCGGCCGCATGGGCCTTCTCGATGCGCTCGCGCTCGGACTTGAACTCGGGCCCGGCCAGGCGCTGCGGGATCTCGGACTCCAGGGTCTTGCACAGGCGCGCCATGCTCTGGCGCAGCTCGCGCCCCTGGCCGGCCGGCATGCGCAGCGCGCGCGGGCGCTCGGGGGCGTCGAAGTTGTAGAGGTAGCACAGGTCGGGCGGCACCGGGCGGCCGGCGGCGGCGGCCCCCATGGCCTGGCACAGCAGGGACGAGCGGCCGCTGCCGACCTCGCCGAGCACGAACAGGTTGTAGTCGGGCTGGTCCATGGCCAGGCCGAAACGTGCCGCGGTCTCGGCGCGCTCCTGGCCGATCCAGGGCAGCGGACCGGGCGCGAGCTCCGAGGTGTCGGTAAAACCCAGCGACGCCGGATCGATGGTCAGGCGCAGCTCGGCGGCGGCGAGGCGGGCGGTGGGCATGTGGGAAGAAAGCTCAGGCAAGCCGGTTCGCCACATTCTGATACCGCCGCGCGCGGCCTGTCCAGCCAGACCTGACGCAGGTCAAAGTTCGGCCAGATTGTCCCGCCGGCCGCGCGCCCGCTTGCTACATTGAACCCAGGGCCCCGCACCGGGGCGGTATCACTGTCAGGAGAACAGCACCATGGGCAAGTCCACGCGCAGCACACAAGAGACCCGGGAGGACACGCCGCTCGAGCAGTTTTCCAACTGCCACGCGGGCATCGTCTCGCACCTGCATGCGTTCGGCGAGCTGTCCGCGCTGCTGGGGCCGGCCGCGCGCGCGCGCCAGATCGCCGAGGACATGCTGGCCAGCGCCTTCCGCGGCGAGGAACAAGACCGCGTGCGTACCATGGTCGAGCAGCTGGTGGCCCAGCACCGCGCCATCGAGTCGCAGTGGACCCGGCTCGAGCCCGAGCTGAGGAAAGTGGCCAAGGGCCAGGCCAGCGCCCTGGACGCCGACGCGGTTCAACACCTGGTGCGCCAGTACCAGGGCCACGCCGCCTTCGAGGAGCGCGAGTTCCTGCCGCTGGCCCATGCCATCCTGGGCCGCAACAGCAACCACATGGCGGCCCTGGGCCTGTCGCTGCACATGCGGCACGCGCCGCCCATCATGGCCCATATCTGAAGCCGGGCGCCCGCCGCGGCAGCCCGGCTCAGAGCAGGTCCTCGGCGGCGAAGGGCGCCAGCATGTCCAGGACGAAGCGGTCCCAGAAGCTGGTTTCCGGCTCCTCGGACACGCTGGCGCCGGCGTCCGGGTCTACCCACTGCAGTCCGGAATCGTCCGGCGCCAGCCGCACGCGGTAGGAGCTGCGCGCCATCTGCGCCTCGATGATGTCGCTCACTTGCGACGCGATGTAGCGGCTGTCGATCTCGATGTACATCTCGGTGTTGTGAAGGTCCGACCTGGGATCGAAATTCATGGAGCCCATGAACACGATGCGCCGGTCGATGACCGCCGTCTTCGAGTGCAGCCGGCCCCTCGAGTTGAACATCTGCAGGCGCCTGCTCTTGTGCGCGCCGGCCGGGCTCAGCTCGTACAGCTCCACGCCCAGGCGCAGCATGTCGGTGCGGTAGCGCTTGTACCCGATGTGCACCAGCGGCTCGTCCGTGGCGGCCAGCGAGTTGGTCAGCACGCGAAAGCGCACCTGGCGCTCCAAGCCTGCGCGGAACATCGCCATGCCGCTGCGGCCGGGGACCAGGTAGGGCGAGACGATCAGCACCTCCCTGTCGGCGGCCCGCATGGTTTGCGTGATGTCGTAGCGCAGATTCCTCGTCTCCGCCGGCCGGCCCTGCGCCTCGGCCGCCCGGGGGCCCAGCACCTTGGCGGGCGAATCCGCGTGGATCGTGGCGGGCGCCCAGACCAGCGCGAGCCTGCCTTGCGCGAGTTCCACGCTTGGCGGCCGGTCGCCCGGGTTGCCGGGCGGAGCTCGATCGGGCCGGGGGCCGCCGGCCATGTCCCGGGTCAGCGCCTCGAAGCGCTCGCGCCGCTGCCCGGGACCGCCCATGGCCGGCACGATGGCATGCAGGGGAAAGACCACGTCGCTGTTCCAGTAGGTGTCGAAGGTGGCCGCGGCCTGCTGGACGGCATCGCCGGCCACCAGCGCGTCCAGGTCGACGAAATTGGCCGAAGCGTCGAAGTCGAAATACTCGTTCGCGATGTTCCGCCCGCCAATCACCGCAAGCGCCCCATCGGCGATGTAGAGCTTGTTGTGCATGCGCCGCTGCAGGCGGTCGAATTCGCTCAGCGAGGCGATGAAGCGGCTGTAGAAGCCATCCCGGCCGGCCGGGAAGGGATTGAACAGCCTCACCTCGGCATTCGGATGCGCGGCAAGCCCGTCGAGCAGTTCGTCCAGGCCCGCCGTGTACAAATCGTCCAGCAGCAGGCGAACCCTGACACCGCGTGCCGCCGCGTCGCGCAGCAGCCTCAGGAACTGCCGGCCGGTCTCGTCGTTGCGCAGCAGGAAGTACTGCGCATCGATGGAGACCTTGGCCTGCCGCGCCAGGGCCACCCGCGCGTCCCAGGCCGAAGCCCCGTCGGGCAGAGGCTTGAAACCGGTCAGCCCCGGCGCCCCTCCCGCATCCCGCGCGGCGCGGCCGAGGGGGGTGGACGCATCGGCGGGTATGCTCTCGGAGCGGGCCCGCTCGACCTGGACGGGCAGTGCGACGCAACCGCCGAGCAGCAGGGACAGCCAGAGCCAACAGATCACCCAAAGCCCGGTGCTTGCCACGGGGGCGCAAGGCGGCCCGGTCCCGTCACCGAATACCGCTTTGGTCCTCATGGTTTGGAGATCAGGTCTTCAAATGGAAGGCGTCTCGCGCGCATGCTACTCCCTGGACCGCCGGGTGTTCAAGCAAGCCAAGCGCCCTCACTCGACGTGATGTCTTCGAGTGTGCGCGCTCCATGCCGCAGCCTGGACCATCGCGCCCGGGTTTTCGCATATCGATGTAAGACGTCGCACAAAAATGGAAGCGCGAGGTGATGGCACGCCCCTAAGCTTCAGCCCCGCGAGGCACGCAGCCGCCCTCGCGACCCAACCTCAAAAAGGAGAACCTCATGGCCCAAGCCGTCGCCGCCCCCGGCAAGACCCTGCTCTCGCCGCAAGACCACACCCTGATCCTGATCGATCACCAATCGCAAATGGCTTTTGCGACCAAGTCGATCGATGCGATCGAGCTGCGCAACAACGCGGCCCTGGTGGCTCATGCCGCCAAGGTGTTCGGCGTCTCGACCATCGTCACCAGCGTGGCGGAAAAGAGTTTCTCCGGGCCGGTGTTCGACGAGATCAAGGAGGCCTTCCCGAACGCCGAGGTGATAGACCGAACCACGATGAACACCTGGGAAGATCCACGCATCGCCGTGAGGGTCAATGCCATCGGCAAGTCCCGCCTGGTGTTCGCGGGCCTGTGGACTTCGGTCTGCATCGTCGGTCCGACGCTGTCCGCCATCGACCAGGGCTTCGAGGTCTACGTGATCGCCGACGCCTGCGGCGATGTTTCCGACGAGGCCCACCAGCGCGCGATGGAGCGCATGGTCCAGGCCGGCGTGCGCCCAATGACCTCGCTGCAGTACCTGCTCGAACTTCAGCGCGACTGGGCGCGCGGCGAAACCTATGACGCGACCGTAGGGGTGGCCAAGAAGTACGGCGGCGGCTATGGTCTGGGCCTGATCTACGCCAAGACCATGTTCAACGCCCAGGAAGGGCATTGAACAGACTGCCTCGCCGACGGCGAGCGCGCCCGGCATTCGAGCCAAGGAGGAAACCATGCCTGACCATGCCGACGCGGTGTTCGTGAACGGCCGCATCACGACGCTGGACCCCGGCCAGCCCGAAGCCCAGGCCATCGCCGTCAAAGACGGCGTGCTCGCAGCAGTCGGTTCGACGGTGGACATCATGCGCCATGCGGGGCCACGGACCCAGGCCGTCGACCTCCATGGCCGGCGGGTGGTGCCGGGGCTCAACGACAGCCACACGCACCTGATCCGTGCCGGCCTCAACTACAACATGGAGCTGCGCTGGGACGGCGTGCCCACGCTCTCCGACGCCATGGCCATGCTCAAGGCCCAGGTGGCCAGGACACCGGCGCCCCAGTGGGTACGCGTGGTCGGAGGCTTCAGCGAGTTCCAGTTCGCCGAGAAGCGCCTGCCCACGCTGCAGGAAATCAACGCGGCCGCGCCCGACACGCCTGTCTTCATCCTGCACCTGTACGACCGCGCCCTGCTCAACGCGGCCGCCCTGCGCGCGGTCGGCTACACGCGCGACGCGCCCGACCCGCCCGGCGCCGAGATCCAGCGCAACGCCAGGGGCGAACCCACGGGCCTGCTGATTGCACGCCCCAACGCGCTGATCCTCTACGCCACCCTGGCCAAGGGGCCACGCCTGTCGCCCGAAGACCAACTCAACTCCACGCGCCTGTACATGCGCGAGCTCAACCGCCTGGGCCTGACCTCGGTGATCGATGCCGGCGGCGGCTTCCAGAATTTTCCCGACGACTACGCCGTGATCCAGAAGCTGGCCGAGGCCGGCGAGCTGACGGTGCGCATCGCCTACAACCTGTTCACCCAGCGCCCGCAACAGGAGAAGGAAGACTTCCTGCAATGGGCCAAGCTGGTCAAGCCCGGCGACGGTGATGCCTTCTTACGCCACAACGGCGCCGGCGAGATGCTGGTGTTTTCGGCAGCCGACTTCGAGGACTTCCGCGAACCCAGGCCCGAGCTGTCGGCATCGATGGAGCAGCAGCTGTACGAGGTGACCCGGGTGCTGGCCGGGAACCGCTGGCCGTTCCGCATCCACGCCACCTACGACGAGTCGATCGGCCGCATGCTCGACGTGTTCGAGCGCGTGCACGCCGAGGTGCCGCTGACCGGCCTGCACTGGTTCATCGACCATGCCGAGACCATCAGCGAGCGCAACATAGACCGCATCAAGGCGCTGGGCGGCGGCATCGCGATCCAGCACCGCATGGCCTATCAGGGCGAGTATTTCCTCGAGCGCTATGGCGCAAAGGCGACCGAGCGCACGCCGCCGGTGAAGAAGATGCTGGAAGCCGGCATTCCAGTCGGCATGGGCACTGACGCCACGCGCGTCGCGAGCTACAACCCCTGGGTCGGGCTGCACTGGCTGGTCACGGGCGAGACCGTGGGCGGCACGCAGCTGTACCCGCAGCGCCAGCTGATCGACCGCGTGACGGCGCTGCGCCTGTACACCGAGGGCAGCGCCTGGTTCTCCACCGAGCAGGGCCGCAAGGGCAGCATCCGGATCGGGCAGTACGCCGACTTCATTGCGCTGTCCGAGGACTACTTCGCGATTCCCGAATCGCGCATCAAGGACCTCAGCGCCGTCTTGACCGTGGTGGGCGGCAAGGTCGTGCATGGCGACGACGGGTTCCAGAAGATGGCCCCCGCGATGCCGAAGCCCAGCCCGGACTGGTCGCCGGTGGGGCGCTACGAGCGCCTGAGAGACGCCTCCGGTGCAGCGGCCCATCGCAACGCCGCCTCGTGCTGCGCATCGCCCTGCGGCCTGCACGGCCACCGGCACCTGTTCGCCGCGCTGGCGCAGCCGCCGGCGAGCGACCGTGGCGCGTTCTGGGGGGCGCTGGGCTGCGGGTGCGCCTTCTGACACCGTGAATTTTGCAAGGAGTACACATGGGATCCAGGCCACTGGCTGCCACGAATGGAAGCGTCGCTGAAAACCGGTGCGCAGGGACCCGGCGCGCGCTGGTCGCGGGCATCTGTCTTCCGTTCCTGTTCAGCGGGATTGCGAAACTCGCCAACCTGTCGGCAGCCGTCGCGGAATCCTCGGGGCTGGGCTTGCCGCTGCCTGCCGTGGCGGTCGCGCTGACCATCCTGGTCCAGTTGGGCGGCTCGGCCGCCCTGATCCTGGGACGAGGCCGGCCTGCCATGCTCGGGGCCCTGGCCCTGGCGGGCTTCACGGTCCTGGCGACGCTGATCGCTCATGCGTTCTGGCGCTTCGACGGGCCTGCGCGCATGCAGCAGGCCAACATCTTCGTCGAGCACCTGTCGATCGCGTTCGCGCTGGGCTTCGCGGGGTGGGCAGCCGGCCCGGACCCGGCGAACGCGCGGCGAAGCGAGGGCAAGGCATGACGGACACGGTCGCAAGTTCTAGCGTTGCCAGCGCAAAGCAGGCCTCGCCCTGGGCGCCGTTCACAAGCCGGGTCTTCGCGGTCATCTGGACGGCCTCGCTGGTGGGCAACATCGGCACCTGGATGCGGGATGTGGGCGCGGGCTGGCTGATGACCTCGCTGTCGGCCTCATCGACCGCGGTGGCCATGGTCCAGGTCGCGACCATGCTGCCCATCTTCCTGTTGTCCCTGCCGGCCGGGGCGCTGGCCGACAGCGTCGACCGGCGCCGGCTGCTGCTCGGCGTCAACCTGCTGCTGGCGGCCGTCGCGTCCGGCATGGGCCTGGCCACCCAGCTGGGCGCGATGACGCCCGGACTGCTGATTGGCGCGCTGCTGCTGGCGGGTGTCGGCACGGCACTGACGATGCCCGTCCTGCAGTCACTCTCGCCGCTGCTGGTCGATCGTTCTCAGCTGCGCTCGGCCGTGGCCCTCAACAGCATGGGACTGAACGTGTCGCGCGCCATAGGCCCGGCCATCGGTGGCGCAATCACGGCCTCGCTGGGCGTGGCGTTCAATTTCTATGCCGACGCCTTCACCTACCTGGCAGTCATTGCCGCCTTCTGGTGGTGGAAAGGCGCCTCGGTACGGGCGTCGACGGACACGCCCGAGCAGCTGGGCTCGGCGATGCGCGCGGGCCTGCGCTTCGCGCTGCACGCGCCCGCGCTCCAGCGTACCTTGCTGCGGGCCGGCAGCTTCTTTCTGTTCGCCAGCGCGTACTGGGCCCTGCTGCCCATCATCGCCCGCCGCGAGCTCGGCGGCGGGCCGACCTACTACGGAATACTCTTGACCTGCGTGGGCATAGGCGCCGTGGCGGCGGCGATCGGATTGCCCACGCTGCGCAAGCGGCTGTCGGCCGAAGGCACGATGCGGCTGGGCCTGGTGGCATCCATCCTGGTCCTGGCCGCCCTGGCGACGGTCAGGAACCAGGCGGCCGTGGCGGGCGTGATGGGCGTCGCCGGAGCCGCCTGGATCTCGGTGCTCACCACCGCCAACGTGACGGCGCAGACCAACCTGCCCAACTGGGTGCGCGGCCGCGGGCTGGCCGTCTACCTGACGGTGTTCTACGGCGCCATGGCCCTGGGAAGCCTGCTCTGGGGCCGGTTGGCCGACGGCAGCTCGGTGCCGGTGGCCTTGTGGTGCGCGGCCGCGCTGGGCGGGGTGGCGCTGCTCGTGGCCTGGTGGAAGCCGCTGCCCGAGGGCGAGCCCGACCTCACGCCGTCGATGCACTGGCCCGAGCCGGCGCTGTCGCCCGCGATGGCCACTTCGCTCGGCGAGGACCGCGGACCTGTGCTGATCACCCTCGAATACCAGGTGGTCCCGGAGTCATCCCGCGAGTTTCTGGCGGCGCTCAGGCAGTTCTCGCACGAGCGGCTGCGCGACGGCGCCTACCAGTGGGGCGTGTTCGAGGACGTCGCCACGCCCGGCCGCTACATCGAAAGCTTCCTCGTGCCGTCATGGCAGGAGCACGAGCGCCAGCACCATCGCGTGTCGCGTGCCGACGCGGACCTGCAGGCGCAGGTCCAGCGCTTTCATGTCGGGACACAGGCCCCGAGGGTTCAACACTTCATTGCGCCCCACCCGGCAGCGCCGGGCGGCGGGTGGCGCAATGCCGCTGCGAATGGAGACCACCATGCTTGAGCTTCTGATGGCCCTGGCGCTGGGGCTGGGCATCGGCGCGGGCTGCCGATGGTTCGACCTGCCTCTGCCTGCGCCGCCCAAGCTCGTCGGGGCGCTGCTGGTCTTGGCCATGACCCTGGGCTTCATG
Source organism: Ramlibacter sp. 2FC (assembly GCF_005503345.1). Lineage (NCBI taxonomy): Bacteria > Pseudomonadati > Pseudomonadota > Betaproteobacteria > Burkholderiales > Comamonadaceae > Ramlibacter > Ramlibacter sp. 2FC. The sequence goes on along the minus strand of NZ_SCMM01000057.1, from coordinate 10,199 downwards.
GCCGCGGACCATGCCCTGAGGAGCGCGACATGAGCGACCCAACGGTTTCGCCCACCAAGATCGCCCTGGGATTGCTGCTGGGCCTGGCCATAGGCGCGGTCTGCAGGCTGCTGGCCATCCCCTCGCCTGCGCCCCCCGTGCTGCCCGGCGCCCTGCTCGTGGTCGCGATGACCCTGGGCTACATCGCGGCGGACCGCTGGTTCGCCAGGCGTGCCGCGCATCACCGCCACCTGTGCGGCGGCCCGGACGGATCGACCAAGGGCCAGGGCTGAACGCGCTGGCCCTGCCGCGGCGCGCGCATGCGGCGCGGCGTGCCGTTCAGCGTGCGCCTAGCAGGGCCTCGCGGTAGCGTCCGGGCGTCACCTGCATGTCGTTCTTGAACGCCGCGGTGAAATGCGCCTGGCTCGAGAACCCGGTCAGCTGCGCGATCTCGGCCAGCGAGAGCAGGGGGTCCGAAAGCAGTTCCCTGGCCCTGACCACGCGCCGCCGCATGATGAAGCGCGCCGGCGTTTCGCCGGTGGACTTCTTGAACGCACGGCTGAAATGCGCCCGGCTCAGTCCCACCGCTTCGGCCAGGCGCTCCACCGACGAGTTCTGGTCCAGGCATTCCTCGATCAGCCGCAGCGCGGTGCGCAGCTTGTAGGGCGACAGCGACTCCGAGGCACCCGGCGCATCGTCACCGTGCCGCGACAGGGCCACCAGCCTGGCCACCAGCGCGTCGGCGAGCGCCCCCAGGTAGCCGGGCTCGCAGACCGGGCCGGCCAGCACCACGCGGCGCATCTCGTGGCAGACCGCGGCGACCCCCGGGTCCGCGATCGGGCTTGCGCACGGAACGGTCCAGGCGTCACCGTCCAGGCTGGCACGTTCGGCGGCCGCGGCGAGGTGCTCGGGCTTGATGGACAGCTGCAGCCACTCTGTAGGCATCTCGTCCGAGAGACGGATCGCCACGCCGGGCTCGACGAGGACGATGGTGTCGTGCTGCAGATTCAGGCGTCGCGCGGACTCTGCCTTGGGATAGAGTTCCAACACTGCCTGGCCGAAGGTGTAGAGCGCCACCCAGCATGGGGTTTCGTACTCGACATGAACAGCCGCAGGCGGCAGCAGGTGGACGGCGAAACGCTCGAGCTGCTCGACGAAGCTGTGGCTGACGCCTTTGCCCTTGACGGGCTTCTTGGATTCAGTCATGCGCCGGCCCGCGGCGCGGCCGTCGAGCCCCTGACGACCAGCCGGGGGCTCAGCACGCGCGTGCAGGGAGCCTCGTCGGGCGCCTTCAAGTGCTCGAGCAGCAGCTGGGCGGCCTGCCGGCTCATCTGCTCCGTCGCGATGCGCACGGTCGTCAGCGGCGGCGCGATCAGGTCGACCAGTGGCATGTCGTTGTGGCCGACCAGGGACATGTCACCGGGCACCGAGAGCTGGTGCTTGTGCAGCGCGTCGAGCGCGCCCATCGCGATCAGGTCGTTGGCGCAGAAGATCGCGGTCGGCTCGCGGGTCCGGCCCAGCAGATCCAGGCAGGCGTCCCGCCCCGCCTCGCGGGTGAAGGCGGGCGCGTCGACCACGACACCCGTCATGCCGAAGCCCGGCAGCAGTTCCTCGAAGGCCTGGCGCCTCGCGCGTCCGGTCGACGAGCTCGCGGGCCCGGCGATATGGGCGACCCGCTGGTGGCCCAGCTGCGACAGGTGCTCCAGCACCAGACGGACGCTCTCGCGGTCGTCGTTGACCACGCTGGGGAAGCGCCGCTCCCCGAAGCCCCGGTTCACCAGCACCGTGGGCAGGGAGAACTCCATGGCGGCCTCCAGCATCGGGTCGTCGCTCTCGGCGGCCAGGATCAGCAGCCCGCTGACCTGCCGGTTGGCCAGCGCGGCCACGATTTCGCGCCGCTCGGCACGGGCCGCGGGGGTTTGCACGACCAGGCACATCAGGCCGTGCTGGCGCAGCGCCACTTCCAGGCCCTGGACGATGGGGCCGAACAGCGGGTTGCCGAGGTCCGGCACCACGATGCCTACGAGATTGGTCTGCTTGGTGCGCAACGAGGCTGCCAGCGCGTTGGGACGGTAGCCCAGCTCCTTGGCGATGCGCTCGATCTTCTGGCGCGTCTCCTCGGACACCTTCTTGCCTATGCCGCGCAAGGCGCGCGACACCGAGGCCGGATGCACGCCGGCCTCGCGGGCAATGTCCTCGATGGTCACGGGATTCCCCGTGGGCGCTCTTGAGGGCAAGTTTTCAGACAATCGATTTCCTTCCACTATGCGAGACTAAAACCAAATAAAAGGCCTATTTATAGGTGTTAACCCCAATAAATTGGCCAAACTCCTTGCTATTCCGACAAGGCATCTGTAGTCTTAAGGGCAATCGTTTGCCCTATCCCGGAGAAACCCCATGGCATACCCCCCACCCCTTCCCGCCGCCGGCTTGCCGGCGTCCGACCCGGCCGCACTGCTGGCCGCCGTGCTCAAGGCCAACGCCCACACGGAACACCCGCGCCTGCGCCAGATCCTGGACGGCCTGATTCGCCACCTGCACGCCTTCGCGCTGGAGCTGGATCTCACGCCGGCCGAGCTGGACCTGGGCCTGGATTTCCTGGTGCGCATAGGCCAGGCGAGCGGACCGAAGAAGCATGAGGGTATTTTGCTCGCCGATATTCTGGGGCTGGCCACGCTGGTGCAGCTCAGGGGCGCACGCCACGCGCTGGCGGCCGGCGGCACGGAGCCGGCCCTGGTCGGCCCCTTCTGGCGCGCCAATCAGCCGCTGCGCCGTCACGGCGAGTGCATCAGCTCCGACGACACGCCGGGGCCGCGGCTCACGGTCACCGGCCAGGTGCGCTCGCTCGACGGCACGCCGATCGCCGGCGCCTGGGTCGAAACCTGGCAGGCCTCGCCCAAGGGCCTGTACGAGAACCAGGACCCCGAGCAGCGGCACATGAACCTGCGCGGCCGCTTCGAAACCGATCGCGAGGGACGCTTTTCCTTCGTCAGCGTGCGGCCGGCCGGCTACCCCGTGCCCGTCGACGGGCCCTGCGGCGAGTTGCTCGCGGCCCAGGGCCGCCACAGCATGCGACCCGCCCACCTGCATTTCCTGGTGGTCGCGCCCGGCCACAAGGTCCTGGCCACGCAGTTCTTCGACGCCGAAGACCCGCATGCCTTGGACGACGTGGTGTTCGGCGCCGTGGGCTCGCTGCTGCGCCGCTTCGAGCCCGACGGCGCAGGCGGCTTCACGCTCGACGTCGAACTGCGCCTGGAGCCGGGCGAGACGCATATCCCCCACTGCCCCCTGCCCTGAACCCGGAGACCGACATGGACCACAGAAGCTTCGCCCCCAGGGACCGCCTGGACGGGCAGATCGTCGTCATCACCGGCGGCACGGGCGCCATCGGTGCCGCCGCCGCAAGGCGCGCGGCCGCCCTCGGCGCGCGGGTCGTGCTGATCCACCGCGGCGAGGCCGCCCAGGCCGAGCCGGTGCTGGCCAGCCTGGCGGGCCAGGGCCACCTGGCGCTGCGCGCCTCGGTCACCGACAGCGCCGCGTTGAGCGCCGCCGCCGAACGCGTGCTGCGCGAGCTCGGCCCGGCCAGCGTGCTGGTCAACTGCGCCGGGTTCACCAGGCCCGTTGCCGCCGCCGACCTGGAGGGACTGGACGACGCGTTGATCGACGAGATCTTCGCCACCAACTGGCGCGGCAGCTTCGCCGCCATCCGGGCCTTCGCGCCGCAGATGAAGGCGACCGGCGACGCGCTGATCGTCAACGTGTCGTCGATCGCGGCCTTCACCGGCCTGGGCAGCAACCTGGCCTATGCCGCCGCCAAGGCCGGCACGGACGCGCTGACCAAGGCCCTGGCCAGGACGCTGGCCCCGCAGATCCGCTGCCTGGCCGTGTCGCCCGGTGTGGTCGACACGGGCTTCGTGCCGGGGCGCGACGCCGCCTTCAACGAGCGCATGAGCCCCTCCATCCCGCTGAGGCGCGTGGGTGTGGCCGACGACGTGGCGGCCGCCATCCTCGCCTGCTGCACCGCGCTGCGCTACGCGACCGGCAGCGTGATCGTCGCCGACGGCGGGCGCCACCTCGGCTGAAGCAAACCTCGAACGACTAGAAACATGGACCAGAGCACCATCCTCACCTGCGCCGTCACCGGCAACCTGACCAAGCCCGAGCAGACACCGCATCTGCCCATCAGCCCGCCCCAGATCGCCGAAGCCTGCCTGGAAGCGGCCGAAGCCGGCGCGGCCGCCGTGCACATCCACGTGCGCGACCCCAGGACCGGCGCACCCTCGATGGACGTCGACCTCTACGGCCAGGTCGTCGAGACCCTGCGCCGGCACCGGCCGGAGCTCATCGTCAACCTCACGACCGGCCCGGGCGGGCGCTTCGTGCCGAGCGACGAGGACCCGCGCGTGGCCGCTGCCGGCACCTCGCTGCTGGCGCCCGAGCTGCGCGTCGCCCACATCGCAGCGCTCCAGCCCGACATCTGCTCGCTCGACCTCAACACCATGAACTCGGGCGACCAGGTGGTGATGAACACGCCGAACAACGTGCGCCGCATGGCCAGGGTGATCCGCGAGGCCGGCGTGGTGCCCGAGCTCGAGTGCTTCGACACCGGCGACCTGGTGCTGGCGCAGGCCCTGATCGCCGACGGCAGCCTGCAGGGCCCGGGCCTTTACACCTTCGTGCTGGGCGTGCGCTACGCCATGCCCTACCAGCCGGCCGCCATGGCACTGGCGCGTTCGCTGATCGCGCCCGACGCGTCCTGGTCGGCCTTCGCCGTCGGGCGCCACGCCTTCCAGGCGCTGGCCCAGAGCTTCCTGCTCGGCGGCAACGTGCGCATAGGCCTCGAGGACACGATCTACCTCGACAAGGGGCGCCTGGCCCGCAGCAACGCAGAGCTGGTGACCAAGGCCCGGCGCATCGTCGAGGACCTGGGCGGCCAGCTCGCGAGCTCGCAGGAGGCGCGCCAGCGCTGGGGGCTGCGCCCTTCCAACCACCCCGTCTGAACCCCTTTCAACCGGAGAAAAAACCATGTCCATGCCAAACACCGGACGCGCCCTGCGCGTCACCGAAAAAGCCGCCGACGCCCAGGCCCTGCGACCGCAGATCATCGACGTCGAGCAGCCCCAGCCACCCGCCGGCCATGCCGTGGTCCAGGTGCTGGCGGCCGCGGTCAACCCCAGCGACGTCAAGGCGGCGCTGGGCATGATGCCGCACGCGATCTGGCCGCGCACGCCGGGACGTGACTTTGCCGGCAAGGTCATCGCCGGTCCCGCCGACTGGCTGGGCACCGAGGTCTGGGGCACGGGGGGCGACCTGGGCGTCACGCGCGACGGCAGCCACGCGCGCTACCTGGTGCTGCCGGTGACGGCCCTCAGCCGCAAGCCGGCCTCGGTCTCGGTGGCCGCGGCCGGCACGGTGGGCGTGCCCTTCATCACGGCCTACGAGGGCCTACGGCGCGCTCAGCTGCGCGGCGCCGGCCAGACCGTGGTGGTGTTCGGCGTCAACGGCAAGGTGGGCCAGGCCGCCGCTCAGCTCGCGACCCGCGCCGGCGCCACCGTGATCGGCGTGGACCGCGGCACCGAGCGCTACCTGGGCCACAGCAGCCAGCCCGTGCGCGTGCTCGACGGCACGCGCGCCGACCTCGCAGCCGTGCTGCTCGAGGCCAGCGGCGGGCGCGGCGCCGACATCGCCTACAACACCGTGGGTTCGCCCTACTTCGCCGCGGCGCTGGAGGCGCTGGCGGTCGGCGGCACCCAGGTGCTGATCTCGACCATAGAACGCAGCGTGCCCTTCGACATCCTGGGCTTCTACCGACGCAACCTGCAGATGCTGGGCGTGGACAGCCTCAAGCTGTCGGCCAGCCAGTGCGCCGAGATCCTCAACGCGCTGCTGCCGGGCTTCGACGACGGCACGCTCAAGGCCTTCGAGGTCGACGAGGTGACCCTGCTGCCACTGGACCAGGCGGCCGCCGCCTACCGCCGCGTGCTCGAGGGCACGCCCGACCGCGTGGTCCTCGCGCCCTGAGGAGAGCGCCATGCATGTGGTGCGCCAAGCGCAGGCCCCGCGCTACGAGGCCCCGGGCCACAGCGCCATGACCATGCGCCGTCTGCAGGGCCGCGAAGCCGGTCCCTCCGACAGCGTCTGGATGGGGCTGTCGGTCATAGAACCCGGCGGGGGGACGACGCTGTCGGCCTCGCCCGTGGAGAAGTTCTACGTCGTCGTCGACGGCGAGCTCGAGATCACCGCGGAACAGGACGGGCAGGCGGCCACCACGCTGCTTCAGCCCCTGGACAGCTGCCGCATCGCGCCGGGCGAAGCGCGCCGGCTATTCAACCGCGGTCCGCACGCAGCCTCGGTGCTGCTGGTCATGCCCGAGGCGCGCTGACGCCCCGGGTGCCCTTGAACCCTGAAGGAGTGGAAGAGACATGCAACGCAACAGAAGACAAACCATCGCCCTCGCGGCGGCAGCGGCCTGCGCCTGGCTGGCCCCCCAGGCACAGTCCTGGGCGCAGGACGAGTATCCGAAGCAGGCCGTCAAGTTCCTGGTGCCCTTCACCGCCGGCTCGGGCACCGACGTGATCGCGCGCGTGCTGAGCGAGCAACTGGCCAAGGGCTTCAGGCAGCCCGTGGTGGTCGAGAACAAGCCGGGCGCCGGCGGCACCCTGGGCGCGGCCCTGGTGGCCGGCGCCAGCGCGGACGGCCACACCGTGCTGATCCATTCGGCCGGCCATGTGGCGAACGCGGCGCTCTACCCCGGCCTCAGGTACGACACGCTCAAGGACTTCACGCCGGTCACCATGCTGGCCACCCTGCCCAACGTGCTGGTGACGGCGCCGGGCAAGGATTTCCGCTCGGTGCAGGACCTGGTGCAGAAGGCCAAGGCCGCGCCCGGCAAGTACGCCTACGGCTCGGCCGGCCGGGGCAGCGCCACGCACATGAACGCCGAGAAGTTCCGCGCCGCCGTGGGCCTGGACGCGCTGCATGTGCCATTCAAGGGCACGCCCGAGGCACTGACCGAGGTGGCCGCCGGTCGTGTCGACTGGTTCTTCGCGCCCCTGGTCTCGGCCCTGCCGCTGATCAAGTCGGGCAGGCTGGTCGCGCTGGCAGTCGGCACGCCCAGGCGCTCGGGCGCCCTGCCCGATGTTCCGACCACGCTGGAGGCGGGCTTTGCGGGCTCGGACTACACCTTCTGGGTCGGCATGTTCGTGCCGGCCCGCACGCCGGCCGAGGTGGTGCGGCGCCTGCACGCGGAGACCACCCGGGCTCTGGCCTCGGCGGCCGTGCGAGAGCGCCTGGAGCCGCTGGGCGCCGAGCTCGCGCCCATGCCCCAGGAGCAGTTTGGCACGCTGGTGCGCAGCGAGGCCGCCAGCATCGCCGCGCTGATCAAACAGGTGGGCCTGAAGGGCGAGTGAGGCGCGCCAGGCGGCGCCCCGCTCAGGGCGCGCCGCCCACCACCACGGTGACCATGCGCTGCGGCTGCAGCACGCGCGCGAAGGCAGCGCGGACCTGGTCCGTGCCGACCTGGGCCACGCGCTCGGTCCAGCGGTCCAGGTAGTCGAGCGGCAGGCCGTGCCAGGCGATGTTGGCCACGTTGTCGAGCAGCTTGCGGTTGCTGTCCAGGCGCAGGGCAAAGCCGCCGACCAGGAAGTCCTTGGCCGCCCGCAGCTCGGCCTCGCTCGGGCCTTGCTCCACGAAGCGGCGCAGCACCTCGCGCGCCACCTGCACGGCCTGCGCGGCCTGGTCGGGCCGCGTCTGCAGGCCCAGGGTGAAGGCGCCGGCGTGCAGGCCGGGCGCGAAGTAGCTGTAGACGCTGTAGCTCAAGCCCCGCTGCTCGCGCACCTCGGTCGACAGGCGCGAGACGAAGCCGCCGCCGCCCAGGATGTAGTTGCCGACCATCAGCGGGAAGAAGTCGGGGTCGTCGCGCTTGTGGCCGGGCTGGCCGATGAAGACATGGGCCTGGGCCGAGGCGAAGGGGATGCGCTGCTCGGCAGGGGCCGCCAGCGGCGCGACCTCGGGCACGGGCGGCAGCGGCGCACAGTCGCGCGCCTGCGGCAGGCGCGCCAGCAGCTGCGTGACCAGGGCGTCGGCCCTGGCGCGGTCGATCGCGCCGACCAGGCTGACGCGGGCGCGGCAGGGCGAGATCAGGCGGGCGTGCAGGGCGCTCATGTCGGCCACCGCGATGCGCGCCAGACTGGCCTCGCTGGTCTCGAAGCCGTAGGGGTGGCCGCCGTAGACGGCCTTGGCGTAGGCCAGGCCGGCCACCGTGGCCGGACGCGTGCGCGCCTCGCGCAGGGCCGCCACCAGGCGCTCGCGCTCGCGCCGCCAGACCGGCTCGGGGAAGGCTGGCTCGCCGATCTGGCGCGCGGCCAGGGCCACGGCGCGCGCCAGCAGCGCGGGATCGGTCAGCGTGCGCAGCGAGAAGCTCATGCGGTCGCTGCCGGCGCCGGCGCTGAAGGCCGCGCCGAGGTCGGCCCAGGCCTCGCCGAGCTGGTTCTCGTCCAGCGCCGGTTCGCCGCCGCGGGCACGCACGCCCTTTTCCATCATGTCGGCCGTGGCGCTGGCCAGGCCGGCCTGCTGCGCCGGGTCGCGCCGGCCGCCGGCGTCGAAGTCCAGCTGCAGGTCCAGCATGGGGATGGACGGGCTCTCGACCAGGAACACCTGGGCCCCGCCGGGCTGGGTCCAGTGCTGGATGGGGATCGCCGCCAGGGCCGCGGGTGCGACCAGCAGGGCCAGCAAGGCCAGGGCCCGGACACCGGCGTGGACGAGGAGCTGATTGCGCAATGGCCACATGGTCTGCCCCTCAGTGCCGCAGGCCCGGCGGCGGCTGGCGCGGCCTGTCCTCGCGCGCGCGCGGCTGCGGGCGCAGCACGGCCACGGTGAGCTGGTCGTCGCCGAAATACTTGCGCGCCACGGCCTGCACCTGCGCCGCCGTGACCTGGCGCAGGCGCGCGATCAGGCGCTCGTCGCTGTCCAGCGGCAGGCCCTGGGCCCAGGCGCTGCCGAGCTCGCGCGCCTGGCTCATGACCGAGTCGCGCTTGTAGACCTCGCTGGCCACCCACTGGGTCTTGACGCGCTGCAGCTCGGCCTCGCTCACGCCCTCGCGCGCCACGCGCGCCACCTGGGCGCGCAGCGCGGCCTCGAGCTGCTCGGGCGTCTTGCCGGGGGCGGGCACGCCGTCCAGCACGAACAGCTGGGGGCCGCGCCCGATCAGGCCGTTGCCGGCGCCGGCGCTGTCGGCCACGCGGTCCGGCCCCTGGGCCAGGGCGCGCTCCAGGCGCGCGCCGCTGTAGCCGTCGAGCACGGCCGCCAGCACCGTCAGGGCCAGGGCGTCGTCGGCGCCCGGCCCGGGCGCCAGGCCATCGAGGCGCGGCACCTTGAAGGCCAGGGCCACATAGGCCTGCTCGGCCGGCGCCTTGAACTCGATGCGGCGCAGGCCCTGCTGGGGCGGCTCCTCGCGCGGCTTGCGCGGTGGCACGGGGCGCGCCGGGATGGGGCCGTAGTGCTTTTCCGCCAGGGCGCGCACCTGCTCGGGCTCCACGTCGCCGGCCACCACCAGGGCGGCGTTGGCCGGCACGTACCAGCGGCGGTGGAAGTCGCGCACGTCGGCCGGCGTCATGGCGTCCAGGTCGCTCATCCAGCCCACCACCGGCCGGCGGTAGGGCGAGGCGACGAAGGCCGCGGCGTTGAGCGCCTCGTGCAGCAGGGCGCGCGGGCTGTCCTCGGTGCGCAGGCGGCGCTCCTCCTTGACCACCTCGATCTCCTTGCCGAACTCCTCGTCGGCCCACTGGTTGCGCGCGAAGCGGTCGGCCTCCAGGCGCATCACCTCTTCCAGCCGCTGCGCCGGGATCTGCTGGTAATAACCCGTGTAGTCGCGCGAGGTGAAGGCGTTCTCGCGCCCGCCCAGGGCCGCGACCCGGCGCGAGAACTCGCCGGGCTTGAGCTCGGGCGTGCCCTTGAACATCATGTGCTCCAGCGCATGGGCGACGCCGCTGGTGCCATCGACCTCGTCCATGGCGCCCACGCGCACCCAGAGCATGTGCACGGCCGTGGGCGCGCGCCGGTCGGGCTTGACGATCACCGTGAGGCCGTTGGCCAGCTGGTATTGCTGCACCGAAGGCCCTGCCTGGGCCAGGGCGGCCAGGGGCGCGAGCAGTCCCAGCAGCCAGGCGGCAAGGGGGAGAGGTGTTTTCATAGAATGGGAGTGATTCTAGAAACCCTCTAAA